>JALYIF010000176.1 GCA_030775925.1 Vulcanimicrobiota bacterium
GTCGTATGTACTCAACCAAGAGCCGCAGTTTTCTGCCGAACTTCGCACCACGTTCCATGGTGATACAATTCTTCTGCGCCCCTACCAAGCGCAGATTAAGCGGTTCATCGACGGAAGTTTGGAAAACACGACGCCTGGATATGGCGCCGCCCCGAAGGGTACCGCACAAGGCTGGTACCAGGTTACAAATACGGCGAATTGCCAGGTGATATTTGCAGCACCGACGGCAGCCGGCGCAAAGGGGCCATGCTTCAGTGCAGCCGATAACTATCAGACGCCATATGTTGGGGCCCCTGTTGCCGGTACGCCGACGCTGTTTGCCACGTCCGCGACCGCTCCTAACTGCGCCCCCCCGAATCCTCCATGCTATACGACTGCTACGAATTTCCAGCGTAACGGCGTATATGGATACAACACCCCGTTCAGCCAGCCAGAAATTGACCGTACGCACGGTGTGACGTTCTCCTACATCCACCCGAACCATGACAATCTCTACTCGTTCAACGTTGATTACAATTCGGACAATACGCTTAAATACAGCGGCGACACGTCGCCGTTACCCGCTGGGTGCGTGCCAACGGTTGGCACGGCGCCGAATGCTCCGACATACATCGACGTTGCAGGCGTAGCGCAGCCAAATCCCTATTACCAACCGGCCTGTAAAAACGCGGGCCTCGCCTTTGGCGCAAGTCCGACGGCATTACCGGGTACCCCGGGCACGTTTGGCTTCACGGCGCGTAACTCGCTCCAAATCCCGCCGACCACCAACTATCGCACGGATTATTCGCTGACGGCGCTGCTTCAGGTAACCAAGAAGCTCCAACTGGGTATTGGCAATTACCTGACAGTTCAGAAGCTCGATACGCAAATGACGGACCCGGCTGCTGCAGCCGCGGCCGCCAATTTGGATTTTGATCCGATCACGCACAAGCCGACTGGCCGGTTCAACGGGGCCGAACCGTCGGATGCATCACTTATCCATAACGTTGTAATGCACACTCATTACGATCCGCATTTCCAGGCCCAATACCGTATGAATAGCGACATTTCACTTCGCGCAAACGCCGGGTCTTCCGTGACAATGCCCTATGCGGGCGTCACCTCCGGGTTCACAAGCCTGAGCATCAACAGCGGTCCCGACGGAAAGTCGGATACGCTCAGCGTGAAAAATCCGCAATTGCTTCCGGAAGTCACGGTAGCGTACAATGTGGGTTTCGATGCGCGTCTACGCAACGGGATGCTCGTCTCGGCCGATGCCTTCAATAACACGATCCATAACGTGTTCGTGAGCTACTCTCAGTTGATACCGAACTTGCCTGGGCGCAACCCATCCCAGACAATTCAGACGACGACAATCAACGGACCGCTTGAGCGGAATTACGGCATCGAACTAACCGTCCAAAAGTCGCCTGCCGTCGGCGTTGGATTTTACGCAACGGCCACTGCCCAGCGTGCCTATTACGATGGATTTGGATTAGACTTCTACAAGGGCATCGCCAGCTTTGCACCGCCAGGCAAGCAGCCTGGGTTCGTAGGCTTAGTAAACGGCAAGCAATTAGATGCGAGTACTTCGTTCACGGGACAAGTACCGTACTTTAAAGCGAAGGCCGAAATCAATTGGATGATGCCTCATCAGCGCGCCTACGTCGCGCTGGGTGAAGTCCTTAACGGTAACAACAACCCCTACGGAGTGGGCGCATTCAGCACGTTTTATGCCAATGGAACTTTGGATCTGGGGCACAACCTCGCGTTCCGGGTTGCCGGCGAAAACATATTTAACACTAACCTTGGCGGCGTGAACGGAAACAATTTGTACGGACTCGGGATAACGCCCATTGGCGTCCGCTACAATACCGTTCTTAAGGCCTTGGAATACGGCGCAGCCTTCGGTGGTCCAAACAACGTCACGATCGTTAAACCGCCGAACTTCTACTTCACGCTTAGCAAGAAAATCTAAACCCGGTCGCGGACCAAATAAAAGAGCCCGGCAGTCGCCGGGCTCTTTTATTTATTCCAGTATGATTAATCATGCTTCGACAGGCTCAGCATGACACCGGGAGCGGGCAGCGCGCCGTTCGCTGCGAGTGCTCCGCTTCGTTATCCCGTGTCACCCTGAGCTCAGCTTGCCGTGAGACTGTCGAACGGTCGAAGGGTGGTTTAGCTGCGCTTCGATTTGCTGAGTTCGAGGATGATTTTCCATTCGTGGGGCATGACGGGCTGGACGGAAAGACGCTGCCCTCGCTTGAGCAGCGCCATGCCGACGAGTCGTGGTTCGGCGCGGAGTTCGGCGAGCGTCACCGGGCGCGTGAGCGCCTCAACGTGTCGTACGTCAACCATCTGCCAGATCGGTTTGTCTGGCTTGCTTCGTCCGTCATAGTATTCGCTCGCCTTATCGAGAGCGGTAAAATCCGGATATGCTTCGCGGACGACTTCACAGATGCCGACTGCAGCGGGTTGAGGGATGCTGCTGTGATAAAAGAAACCGCGGTCGCCGACTTTCATTTCCATCATGTTGTTGCGGGCTTGAAAGTTGCGCACGCCACTCCACGGGGTGGTGCCGTCTCTTGCTAAATCGTCGAATCCAAATGCGTCCGGCTCGCTCTTGAAAAGCCAATAGCGCATATGCTCGGCGTTAAAACTCGGCGCTCAAGCTTTGGAAGCCTTCGAATTTTCCGATGGCTTCGCGCTGCAATTTGGTCCAAGACGCGCTTTGCCCATCGTTACTGTGGACGATCACCGTCATCGCGGCTGCCCGCATTTTGGAATCTTTGCTGACGATGGTTTGCTCGAATGTGGCGCTGGAGCCGCCGAGTTCGGTAATCTTCGAGAGCACGAAGAGTTCTTCGTCGTAAAAGCAGCGGTCAAGATAGCGGATATGTTGCTCGGCGATTACATGCGAGAATGGAAAGATGCCATTCCTGGGTTCGGGATCGCCCACCGCTTTGAAATAGTCCATTCGTCCCATTTCAAAATAGCGCGGATATTCAATGTTGCTAACGTGTCCATATGAATCGATTTCGTCGTACCAAGGACGAAATGGTGAGCGCACTTGAAAGGATGCAATCCACGTGTGCTCTTGTCCGCTCTGCCACAGTTTAAGCATGCTAGTGGAGCTTAATTGTGGGCATCGGCTCGGTGCCGAATGTTTCCTTCAGGACGTCTTTGAGTTCGCCGTTTTGCTCCATCGGCCCCAAGATGTCGGTGTCGCCGTAGAACTTTCCGTTGATAAACACCTTTGGTAGCGTCGGCCAGTTCGTCATTTCGGCAAGCACTTCGCGCTTCTCCATATTTTCGAGGACGTCGACCACCTCAAACGGATATCCGAAACGGTTGAAAAATTCGACCGTTTCTAGCGTAAAGCCGCAGCGTGGCATGGATTTGGTGCCTTTGCCGTACACGAGGATCTTGTTGCCGGCGATCTCTTTGTCGATCTCTTGGCGAAGCTGTTCTGACATGGGTTATGCTCTCTCCAGGACTTGTGTTTTGAGTTCTACTGCGTGGATGCGGCCATCTTTGAGCGCGCCACCCAGGGCGCTATACACCATTTGATGCTGTTCGATGAGCGTTTTCCCCGCGAAGGCAACGGAGGCGACGCTTACATTAAAATGATCTCGCGTGCCCGTTCGGTCGGCGATCGTCACGTGGGCGTCCGGCATGGTGGCGCGGATGAGGTTGGTTAGAGACTGA
>JALYIF010000177.1 GCA_030775925.1 Vulcanimicrobiota bacterium
GTACGATCATCCACAACATCGAGCTGCGCCCCGGACAGGGCGGCAAGCTCGTACGCAGCGCCGGCACAACGGCTCAGTTGATGGCCAAAGAAGGTGAGTACGCTCAAGTGCGCATGCCTTCAGGCGAAGTTCGCAAGATTCTCATGGTTTGCCGCGCGACCATCGGTCAACTCGGCAATGCCGATCACGAAAACGAAGTCGTCGGTAAAGCGGGACGCAAGCGTCATCGCGGCATCCGCCCCAGCGTTCGCGGAATCGCAATGAATCCGGTCGATCATCCGCACGGCGGCGGTGAAGCGCGTTCCACCTCGGGACGCCCGCCAACCACGCCTTGGGGTCAGATGACCATGGGCAAAAAGACGCGCCGTAACAAGCGCACTGCCAAGATGATCGTTAGAAAACGTGGAGCTAAATAATGGGTCGTAGTTTAAAGAAGGGTCCGTTTGTCGCGGATCATCTGATCGCTAAAATCGAGAAGATGAATGAATCGCGCGAGAAGCGCGTCATCAAGACTTGGAGCCGCGCTTCCACGATCGTCCCGATGATGGTGGGTCACACCATTTCGGTGCACAATGGAAAAGCGCACGTTCCCGTTTTCGTAACCGAGAACATGGTTGGGCATAAGCTCGGCGAGTTTTCGCCCACCCGTTTGTTTCGCGGCCACGGCGGCGACAAGGCCACGGTGAAGTAATGGCTGATGCAACATTAACCACCGAGCGTACCGAAGCCGTAGCGCACTTGAAGTTCGCACGCGTCGGCCCGCGCAAATTGCGCCGGGTTGCGGATGCTATTCGCGGCAAGCGCGTCCAAGAAGCGCTCGTACTGCTGCAATTTGCCGGCGTGTTCGCTGCAGAACCGATGGAAAAACTCGTGCGTAGCGCTGTGGCAAACGCTGAGAACAACCACAACATGAACACCGACGAACTGTACATCACGCGCATTACGGTCGACGGCGGCCCGGGCGGCCGATTTACTAAACGCCTGGATCCGCGTGCTCAAGGGCGCGCGAACTTCAAGCGTAAGCGCATGTCACACGTGACGGTTGCCGTCGGCGAACAAAAGCCGGCCAAGCAGCACAAACTTCGCGGCGGTGCATCGATCTCGCTCAAGCGCCAGCCCGTGCGTCGCACGCCTGCTGCCACTGCCGGCGATGCTGCTGCCAAGCCAGCCGCTAAAAAGGCGCCTGCAAAGAAGAAGACGACTCCCAAGCGCAATACGACGTCGCCGCTTCCACAGCCTAACCAAGGTAAACCGGCCGGAGGAAAAGACTAAACTATGGGACAGAAGATTCATCCGGTTGGCCTACGTCTAGGTATCACGCGTACTTGGGATAGCCGCTGGTTCGAAAAGAAACATTATCAGGATTGGCTGCACGAAGATGTTGCCATCCGTAAATATTTTGTGCGCTGGATGCGTCCCGCCGCGATTAGCCGTATTGAGATTGAGCGGCGTGCCAACCAGGCGCGCGTCATCATCAACACCGGTAAGCCGGGTATTATCATCGGCAAGCGCGGAGTCGGCATCGAAGAGATTCGTAAGAATCTTGAAAAACTTACCGGCAAGAGCATTCAAGTCAACGTCGTCGAGATCAAGCACATCGAACTCGATGCGCGCTTGGTCGGACAAAACATTGTCGACCAGCTTGAAAAACGTATCGCCTTCCGTCGCGCCATGAAGCAGTCAATTATGCGTAGCATGAAGGCGGGAGCCAAAGGCATTCGCGTTCAGGTTTCGGGCCGTCTCGGCGGTGCTGAAATTGCACGTACGGAACGCAATCACGACGGCAAGGTGCCGTTGCATACGCTGCGTGCCGACATTGATTACGCCCACGTTGAAGCGTTCACGACCTTTGGCCGCATCGGCGTCAAAGTGTGGATTTATCGCGGCGAAGTATTGCCGGATCAGCCGCGCAACGAGCAGGTTCGTCCCGCCGTTGCAGGCGACCGTCCTCCCGCAGAGCGTGCGACATTCCGCGATCGCCGCGACCGCGGTGGCCGTGGCGCCGCGCGTGGCCGTGCTCCCGGCGCAGCCCAACCGGCGAACGCCAGCGCATCTACAACCGACGATATTGCAACGTCTCCTAGCGACACGCAAGAAGCACCCCAGGCGGGTGATGTCTTGAATGCCGCGCAGCATGAGGTCGCACTCGGTGCGGCGCTCGAAACGCAGCATCAGCATCAGGAGCAGCTCGATGTGCAGCATCAGGTTGCCGAGTCGCCGGAAGCTCACGTCCATGCACCTGCTGTTGAAGCCGAGAAGCCTAACGTGAGTGAATCGCCGTCCACGCTGGAAGCAGATCCGACAACGAATCCGGATACCACGCCGACACCGGCGCCGGAATCGGCTTTGCCGGCTGAAACCTCACCCCATGGTGAAACGCAAGTCTCCGCCCCTACTACGGAAAGTGCAGAATAATGATGCACTTCACCACTGCCTTCAAGAACATTATGCTCAGCGCGGAGGCGCCACACGTGGCGCGTGCTCTGCGTTGCAGCCCGGAGGGATGCAACTAAATGCTTACACCAAAACGAGTTAAATGGCGCCGCGTTCACCGCGGACGTATGACCGGAAAAGCGATGCGTGGCAACACGTTGACCTTTGGTGATTTTGGTTTGCAAGCGCTCGAACCGTGCTGGATGACCAACCGTCAGATCGAAGCAGCCCGTATTGCTATGACGCGTCATATCAAGCGTGGTGGTAAGGTCTGGATTAAGATCTTCCCGGACAAGTCGGTTACCAAAAAGCCGGCGGAAGTTCGCATGGGTTCCGGTAAGGGAAACCCGGAGTTCTGGGTTGCCGTCGTGCGCCCGGGGCGCATTCTATTTGAACTGTCGGGCGTTGATGAAGCAACTGCGCGTCAAGCGTTGCGC
>JALYIF010000178.1 GCA_030775925.1 Vulcanimicrobiota bacterium
GTTAAAGCGACGTCCGTTAAGCGAGCCTGTGGTAAAACTCACCGGCGTTCCGGCGTGCACGTAAGCGAGATCTTCGTCGGGGACATTGACATTGATGTAGACCGTATCGATTTGCGAAAGCCGTACGACCGGGGATTGCGGGCCCGCCATCGCGCCCGGATCCATGAGGCGCTGAGTAACCACGCCGCTAAACGGCGCGTAGAGTGCCGTTTGCGCTATCTGCGTCTGCAGCGTGTGGGCTTGCGCGACCGCCGACTGAATGGCTGCGCGATCGGCGGCGGCATTGGCCGACGAAACACCAGTTTGCTGCGTATTGCTTTGGGCCGTCTGCACTTGTTGCTCGTCACTTTGCACCCGCTGTTGAGCGGCGACAAAATTCGAGCGCGATTGTTCGAGCGCCGTTTGAGAGACATACCCTTGCTTAAACAGCTGCGTATTTTGGTTGTAAACCAGTTGTGCGTTGGCCAGCGCAGCGCGATCGCTGCTTAACGTGTTGCGCGCGGTTTGGACACCGGCTGACATCTGCTGCTGCATGATGGGCACGCCGAGCGCCGAGCTTTGAGCGCGTGCCGAGGCTTGAGCGATCAGTGCCTGATCTTGCGCGAGCTGGGCGCGAAAGGTCGAGTCGTCAACCTGAGCGATGAGCTGGCCGGCACTAACTCGCTGCCCTTCATTCACGTAAACGTTCACGAGCGGCCCTGACTGTTGCACCGAAAGGGTAGCATCTTGCAACGGCGCGATTTGGCCGTCGAGATTGACAAAGGTGGCGATATCACGACGCACGGCGGCGGCGGCATCTACATTGAGTGGAGGCGGCCCCTTCGGACCGGCATCTTTTTTGGCGCAGCCGGTTAAGCTTACGCCGACCGCGGCTACAATGGCAATCGCCACACGTTGGTACTGCATGGTTCCCTTTCTTCTATAAGGCGCTGCATGATGCGCCCGCCTCTTTACTACGGCGATAACCCAAATTTGATTCACGAAGCTGCACCTACCCTAGCATTTTTACCTGGGTAAGCCCTCAAAAAGCGATCAAACCCCCTGGTTGGCGGGAGCATCAAGCCCTGCGTTGTATTCTCCGGGGGGATGAGTGCAAAACTCGACATCGGCCGGACATATAGCAGCCAGACACGCGTAGAAGAGTGGATGACCGCCGAAAAAGCCGGCAACAAGGGAGCCGACGTCTTGTCGACCCCGCAACTCGTGCAACTCATTGAGGAAGCGGCCATTCACTGCGTGGGGCCACTCCTGCAGGCCGACCAGCTCAGCCTCGGCACCCACATCGACCTCGAGCACCGTAAGCCCGTTCCTGTGGGCTTTATCGTCCGTACCGAAGTCGAGGTCGTGCAGATCGACGGGCCCCGGATCACCTTTGCCGTCCAGGTTTTTGACGAGCAGGAGAACGTAGCCGAGGGGACCCACGAGCGCTATATCATCGAGCGAACGAAATTTATTTCAAAACTTGAAGACAAATTATCATAATCTTGCGTTATAGGGCTGAACGGCTTGAGCAAGCCCCCGCCCGACAAGCTCGGTAAAAACAAGCGCTGAGTAGGGTTAGACTCCAAGGGGGGCACTCTGTTGTTCCCGAAGAGATTAAGAAGGTTTGTTTTTGGGTACCCCACGACGAGGCCGACGTGAGTCTGTCTTGCCATGGGTTTCAAGCCGTGGTTACGACCACGCCCCACCAACAACGATGACAATCTCAGGTCTTATATTCTAACTAGGAGGAAACATTGAAACGACTGAGCACCGGACTCCTTGGCCTGCTGTTCGCAGCTAGCCTCGGCGTTAACGCGGTTGCCGCACAGTCGAGCCCAGCGTCGCATGGCAACATAGGAACCAACGCGATTGCCCAGGCCTCGGCTATGCCGGCTGCCACCGCGGCTCCAGCCATGGCAATGCCGGCCGCCAATTTCGGCGCGCCGCCATCCGGCCAGATCCCGATTCTATTCAACGACCACCATGTTTATTCCAAACCGGATAAACTCAAGCAGGGCCGCGTTCTCGCCGCTCTGGTCCGTGGTGGCACGATCCTGATCCCCCTGCGCTCGATGTTCGAGCAAATGGGTGCGACAGTTTCATACGACCCCGGTTCGCGCACGGTTGACGTGAGCAAACCTGGTTCGGACGTCAAGGTCACCGTTGGTAAGGCAGAAGTGTCCATCAACGGCGAAACGCGTCCGCTCGACGTTCCCCCGGAAATCTACCAGGGCCACGTCGTTGTCCCGGTTCGCGTCATCTCTGAAGGCATGGGAGCCTACGTCCAGTGGGTACCCGAGAAGAAACTCGTCGTAGTTCGTTATGCCCCGGCCACGCCGGCACCGCCGCCAACGGCAGCGCCTGCAACCGCCGCACCGGCGACCCCGGCTCCGACCCCCGAACCCACGAAAACGCCGTATGCTGATAAGTTCATCGTTGGCGACTACATTCTCAACCCCAAGGTCTACAACGAATTCAGCCCCGGCAACACGAGCTCGGGCAACAAAGACGGATTCTCGTACAACGTTCGTGGCGCAATTGAACTCCCGCTCATGGGCTTACCGTTCATGCTCGAGGGCGACTATCGCCAGTACAACTATCCGCACAACCAAACACTGCCGACACCGCTTCAGGGACCTGGAACGGTTATCTGCAAATCGCCCCCAGCACCGCTCCCGTTGGCGCCTCCGGGCGTCATCTTGACGGCAGGCGGCGGCGACCAGGGTTGCGTCACCGCCATTGGTGGTGCCGGTCAGACCTTCGTGCCGGCCTTCACGGCTCGCGACTATGACTTCGATGCCCGCGCGGGTATCAAGGTCCTCGATCCGCGCGTCTATGTCGGCGTCGGCTACATGTACCGCACGGGTAACTATGGCTATCCCAAGCTGAGCGGCCTCGGCGTCGGCCTTGAAAAACTCCCCGACCTCGACCAACCGTTCTCAATCTACGGTAGCGCCTGGTACTACCCGAACGTGCGCGGCACGTGCGGCGTAGGCACTTGCCCGACCGGGCCGTACACCCTCGCCTACAACATCCTCAAGTACCAAGTCGGCGGCACGTTCAACTTCGGAGCGAGCCCGCTGTTCCTGGACTTCGGATATCTCGGCGACCGTATGAAAAACAAGAGCAACGCCCCGTCAGATGCAACGCATAACGGCGCGTACATCGGTCTCGGACTCCACTTCTAATCGTTCATTGCTCGAGTAATACTCGGGCAGCAGCGACCAAGAAAAAAGAGCCCCTCGGAAAACCGGGGGGCTCTTTCTATGCTTCGCTGCGTTCGGAGGGATCAGCGCTTATGCGTTGGGCTCGGACGAGGCGCGGGCGTTGAAATACCCGCCGGGGTTCCGGTAACCGCAGGAGATGGAGACGGCGTTCCGGACGGCGCGGGAACGCGTGAAGGGGGAGCACCGGAAGCGGGAGTGCCTGAAGGGGCCACGGTGGGAGACGGAGTGGGAACGAGCACTCCGCTAGGAATCGGGGAGGGAGTAGGCGTCGGGGACGGTGAGGGCACCGGCGTGTAGCAGGGCACCGAGATCACCTGAATGTGAATATTGGAATTTGGCGGCACCGTCGGAGTGGCGAGCGGCTGCGGCGTGGGTACTGCCGTCGGGGTGTCCGTAGGGCTCGGCACCGGAGTTGGCGTCGCCCGATTGCGCCCGGCTACCGGCTTTTGAGTCGGCGCGTCCGTCGGTACCGGGGTAGGACAAGGCAACGCCTCTGCGAGGATGTGTTCGGTAAAGCCTTTAGCGAGTTGCTGCTTGACGAGTTTGCCAAAGTAGTTTCCGGCGTAGTGATTCTGCAGTTCGAGCAGATAATACGCCGCTTGACCCTGACCGTAGTTCGTCCAAATTTTCGTGTACATTTTGCCCATTAAAAACAACGTGCGCGGCAACTGAGGATCATTCGGATACTTCTGCCGCCAGTCGCGCAAAGCGTCTTCCGCAAGTGACACGGCGTGAATAATAGAATCGTTCGTCGTATAGTCGCCCGAGCGAATGCCCTGATCGCGCAACGTGTTGTTGATTCCGAGATAACTCATCTTGAGTTTGCCAAAATACTCGTCGGCCGGCGCCGACTTCTTAAGATCGGCGGCGTGACGTTGCGCTTGCGTTAGACCGGGAGTTGGCGCCGGTTTCTTTTTCGGCGCCGCGGGCGCGGCGCCGCTGGTATGGCCGCTGAGACCGGCCACCAGCGACACGGCCGACAGGGAAGCTAAAAATCGTTTCAATGGTCTATTGCACTCCTGGAAAAATTAAGAAGAGCGGTTCGTAGCAAACCCTCTTCCGTATTCATCGATGCAACTACTGTCCGGCCTCAAGAGAGCGCCTTCTCGCTTAACCTCCGGGATTAGGCGGTGGAGTCGCCTGCTTCATCTCTTCCATCGAAGAGTGGCCCGCGGCCGTCGGGATTTTCGCATACATAAGGACGGGCATATAAACGGTCTTTGCTAACCACGGATCGCTCGGATATTTTTGCTCCCATTCCTTAATCGATTCTTCGGTGAGCGTAGCGGGGCCGGTCGTGCTTTGCGCGGACGCCCAGCTTGACGTAGAGAGGAATAAAAGTAGGGCGAGAGCTGCAAAGCGCATGACGTGGAATCCGTATGACATGAGGTGATGTTTCTATAGAATCGGCAGCTCAAAAAACAATCTAAGGGTTCGGAAACTGGCCTAACCGAGCTTTAGTGGAGCGACAGTCAGCCTTTGGGCGGGGCGGGCGGATTGGTCGCAACTGGGGCCGGCGCGTTGGCCGGCGCACCCGAGGGAGCTACCGTCGGGAAGGCCGTCCCGGTTGCTTGACTCGGTGCAGCAGTCGCGGCGGAAGCTGGACTCAAGATGGCCTTGTCGGCAGCTTCAACTTCAGCCTTAGCCAAGTTTACGATCGCCAACGTCTTTCCATAACGGCTTGTAAGCCATGCTAGGGCCGCATGCATTTTTGCCCGGCCCTGCGCGGTCGGTACCTTCGCGTACATATGCACGAGTCCCGCGACCGTTTTAGCCAGCCATGGATCGCGCGGATATTTCTGCTCCCACTCGTGGAGCGCGTCTTCTGTAAACGCTGCGGTGCCGAAAATTTGCTCCGGGTTGCTCGGATTGTAGTCGGCTTTTTGCGCCAGATCTTTGAGCGTATTCCGGATGCCGAGAATGCTCATTTTTAGATGGCCGAAATATTCATCGGCCGGGGCAACCTTTATCGTCGGGTGCGCTGCCGCCGGATGGCTTGCGGGCTTAGCCGGCTTGGAAGCATGCGTTTGCGATGCGACGGCAGAAGCGGAGATGCAAGCAAGAAAGCTCATGATAGAAAGAAGTCCAGCGGTAAACTTCATGTCCGAATTCCTCACTATACAGAAGTGCGCGCCTTGTTAAAGCGGCGCACCTTGAAAGTGGCGGCCCTCCAACTGGACGCCCACGATCGGGATGCATTTGCATCCGTCTGGCCGCACATCGGCAAGCAGATTCAGCTTGCGGCGGCCGGGGGCGCACAGCTCATCGTGTTGCCGGAAGGAACCGTCCCTGGATATGTAATCGGCAATGCTCCGATAGATTCAAGTATAACCGACCGAGCGCTTCAGGACGTTCAAGGGATTGCACAACGCGCCAAGGTCGTAGTCGTCTACGGCAGCGTGCGTTCTCATCAAAACTTCATCTTCAACAGCGCGTTCGTGGTCGATTCGGATGGGTCGCTCGCTGGTATCGCCGACAAGTGTTTCCTGTGGCATTTTGACCGCCAGTGGTTTGCGGCCGGTAAAGTCGCACCACCCATCTCGACGCGCCTAGGGAACCTCGGGGTTATGATCTGTGCGGACGGACGCATTCCGACCATCGCGCGCACACTGGTCGATGAAGGAGCCCAGTTGCTGGTGATGCCAACGGCGTGGGTCACGAGCGGGCGGGATCAA
>JALYIF010000179.1 GCA_030775925.1 Vulcanimicrobiota bacterium
AGCATAACGTGCCGATTATGGAGAATCCGCCGCTTGCGCGTACGCTGTATGCGCAGGTGGAGATCGATCAAGCGATTCCGCCCAACCTGTATGCTGCGGTCGCACAAGTTATCGCATTCGTCTTTAAACTGAAGCGGAGAACGAGCGCCTAATGGCCACTGCCCCCGGGCCCGGACCCACAATCGGACAGCGAGTAACCAATACCGCTCCGATTTTTGTTGCGGCGGGTTCGATCGCACTCGTCATCTTGATGATCGTCCAGATCCCCCCGTGGCTTCTGGATCTCCTGTTGACCATCAATATTACCATAGCGCTTTTAATTATCGGTACGGCGCTCTATGCCGAAAACGCGCTGCAGTTCAGCGTCTTCCCGACGTTGCTACTCATCATTACGCTCTTCCGATTGTCCCTCAACATTACGGCAACAAGATCGATTCTGCTCCACGGGTATGCGGGCGAAGTCATTTCATTTTTCGGCCAGACCGTCGTAGGTGGTAACTACGCGGTCGGATTTGTTATCTTCCTGATTCTGGTAATCATCCAATTCGTCGTCATCACCAACGGTGCGGGCCGCGTCGCTGAAGTTGCAGCGCGTTTTACGTTGGACGCTATGCCTGGTAAACAGCTGGCAATCGATGCCGATCTCAATGCCGGCCTCATTACCGAATCCGAGGCGCGGCAACGGCGCAGAGATATCCAACGGTCGGCTGATTTTTACGGCGCAATGGACGGTGCCAGTAAGTTCGTCCGCGGCGACGCCATCGCTGCTATTATTATCGTCGTCATCAACATCATTGGCGGTTTTATCGTCGGCGTCGCCCAGTTGCATATGGATCTCATCAAGGCGCTGCAAACATTCACGCTTCTGACCATCGGTGAAGGAATCGTCACCCAGATCCCCGCTCTGCTGATTTCCACCGCCACCGGTATTATCGTCACGCGTGCTGCCTCGGAATCGAATTTCGGTTCCGATCTTACCAAGCAGATTACTGGACAGCCAACCGCAACCCTGATCGCAGGAATTATCACTGGCATCTTCGGGTTGTTTGGTCTGGCGCGGCCGTTGATGCTCACGTTTTCGGTGCTGCTGATCTTAATGTATTTCCGCCAAAAGCGCTTTGCTGCGGCTCCCTCGTCGGGAGTTGCGGGACAGTTGCCGACCGCTGCTCATGCGGCTGCAGTGGCGGGCGGCGCTCCGGGACAAGGCCAAATAAAGCCGGCCGAAAGCGTCGTTCCGCTGCTCTCATACGATCCGATGGAGCTCGAAATCGGCTTCGGTCTCATCCCGCTTGTCGATGTCGGACAGGGCGGAGATCTCTTGGAGCGCATCACGCTCATTCGGCGCCATGCCGCCCGCGATTTAGGCATTGTGGTGCCACCGATTCGCGTGCGCGATAATCTCCAGCTTAAGCCAAGCACCTATATCATCAAGATATACGGGCTGGAAGTGGCGAGCGCCGAGGTGATGGTCAGCCGCTTGCTCGCGATGAATCCCGGAACGGCAACCTCGCAGATTGACGGCATTCCCACAACCGAGCCGGCATTCAACTTGCCCGCGCTGTGGATTTCGGAGTCGGCACGCACGGAAGCGGAAATGGCCGGCTACACAGTGATCGATCCTACGAGTGTCATCGCGACCCACTTGACGGAAATTATCAAGACGCATGCGCCGGATCTGCTTGGTCGCCAAGAGACTTCAGCGCTGCTTGATAATGTGAAGACCCACTATCCCGTTGTGGTTGAAGAACTCGTTCCGAATCTGCTTACCGTTGGTGAGATCCAACGCGTGCTGCAGAACTTGCTTCGCGAACGCATCCCGGTCCGCAACTTACTGCTGATTCTTGAAACACTCGCTGACGGCGCCCGCCAAAGCAAAGATATCGATTTTCTCACCGAGCGGGTTCGCGCGGCCATGGCTCGCCATATTTGCGCCGAGTATGCAGAGGACGGGTTGCTCTCGGTGATTACCGTCGATCCGCGTCTTGAGAGTTTGCTCGCCGAAGCCGTCCGGCGCGGAGAAGATGCGTATGCATTGCTGGATCCCAACACGGTGGCGCGTATTTACACCTCACTGACCAAACAAATCGCAAATGCCCAAGGCGCTGGCCTCCATCCCATCGTCCTGTGTTCCCCCTCCGTGCGCCTGGCATTAAAACGCCTGACCGAGCGGGCTGCGCCGCAACTTGTCGTATTATCATATTCAGAGATTGCCCCGGGCTTGCGGGTGGAGTCGATCGGGCAGATCTCGACAACTGACGACGTACCAGAGACGATGGGTAGCACGCCGTGATTTTTGTAATGGACGTACGATGCTAAAGGGGCTGTTCGGGGGCAAGAGCGACAAGATTTCGCCGGCTAAACTGCCGAAGCTGCATTCCTTTGTGGATGTGACGGTGACCGGCCGTCCGCCGGTCTCGGTCTCGGTGGAGAGTAACGGGCCCAAGAATATTGTCACCGGCGCCGTGGGCGTAACGACGGGCTCAGCCGTGTTCACCTACTCCAATGCAGCCGGAAAATTCCGTTTTGCCACGCGGATTGTCGGTGTCAGAGGCAACCTAGTGGTCTACGAGATGCCCCGCCGGGTGGACACGCTGACGGCCAATGCGGGGTCGCAGAAGCGCACGTCCGTGCGGATGGATACGATCGTCCCAGGCATGTGGCGAAGGGCCAAAAACGGCGTGGGCGCTGGGGAGTTCGTCAAGGGCAACGTGCGTGACATCAGCCGCGGGGGATGCTCGCTCATCATCGATCTGGAGCTAGCCAAGGCAGCCCAAGTGGAGATCAAGCTCAATTTAAAAGCGGGGGCCCCGCCCGTGGTGGCTCTCGGCGAGGTCATGCGCGTCGAACAAATCAAGAGTTCGGGCAAGGTCTCGCATGGGTTGCGTTTCCACGGCATCACCCAGGCCGATGACCGGGCAATTATGGACTTCATCAATCGCCGCCAATCGGACTTGCGGTCCCGAGGGCTTGCATAGGGCAAACGCACGGGTTTCATTAAACAAACCCCTTGAAATAACCGATTAGTCCAACAGGACCAAGAAGCGGCAGGCAAGACGATTGGGAGCGTCCCAACGTATCGCGTTGGGAAAGGGAGATTTATGAGCAAACGGGTCCTCATCGTCGATGACGCGGTCGTCATGCGGATGATGATTAAGGGCATACTGTCGAAAAACGGTTTCGAGGTTGTGGGCGAAGCCCAGAACGGAGCGGAAGCGGTCGACAAGTATAAAGCCCTCACGCCCGATCTGGTAACCATGGACATGGTTATGCCCGAAATGGACGGCATTACGGCCGTGAAGCTTATCATGAGCCATGACCCGAATGCAAAAATCATCATGTGCACCTCGATGGGCCAGCAAGCCCTGGTCGTGGAAGCAATTCAGGCCGGCGCCAAGTCCTTCATCACCAAGCCCTTTCAGCCGCCCAAAATTCTGGAGACCATCAATAAGGTGCTGACGTGACTCAAGCACTGAAGTTAAACGAACTGCAAAAAGACGCACTCAAAGAAGTTGGCAATATTGGCGCAGGTCACGCCGCCACCGCGCTTTCGCAACTCCTGAATACGAAGATTAATCTGACCGAGCCACGGATTGACGTTATCAAATTTCGTGATTTGGCAACGCGCGTCGGCCACGAGAATCGTGTTATTGCAGCGCTCCATATGTATGTTCGTGGCGAAGCGCCAGGGCAGATGGTGGTCATCTTTGACCGCGAGCAAGCCCTAGAATTCGTTAACGTCTTTATTAAGCGCATCATCGGCGATATTCAAATGTTCGATTCGATTGTCGACTCCACGCTCAAAGAACTCGGTAACATTATCGCGGGATCCTATCTGACGGCGATCATCCAGCTCACCGGGATTAACTTGTTGCCCTCGGTCCCCACACTGTCGTACGGAACCATCCAAGCTGCATTTCGCACTTTGATGTCAATCTTGCCGGATCAGGATGTCTTTCTCATCGAAAGCAGCTTCCTCGATAAAGAGAAACAAGTATCAGGTCAGTTTATTCTCATTCCCGAAACCGGTTCGCTAGGTCCGTTGCTCTCCGTTTTCGGCGTTGAGTAGCACGGCATCGCGTGGCACTTAAAGACGTAGCCTTCGATGTCTGACGATTTATTCGATCGATCTGAGTTTATTCAGTACTTCCGCGACGAAACGGAGGAATTGCTTCAGCAAATCGATTCCGATCTGCTGCGCTTAGAAGAGTTTATCGATTCGGGCCGCGCGGATTCAGAGACGGTTAATTCGCTGTTCCGAGCGTTGCACACCGTGAAGGGCAGCGCGGGTATGCTGCAATTTACCGAAGTGCAAACCCTTGGTCATAAGCTTGAAAACTTGTGCGACCTTTTGCGCAAGGACCGGATGCCGCTCTCCGAAGGCGCCGTCGACATCTTATTCTCGGGGCGCGATTTTCTTACCGATTTGATCGGCAATGCCATTGACGGCACCGAGGCACCGACCGGCGTAGGGCAGTATCTGGAGCGGCTCGACTCATTTGTTTCGGTGTATGAACAAACCTCATCGCTCATCGATGGCTCTCACGGCGAGCAAACATCGTTTGACGCCCAGGCGGCTGAAGGTCAGAATGTCAGTGCGAACGAGATTGAAGCTTTTGAGGCCGAAGTTGAGCGCCTGCTAGCCGAAAAGCTAGCCAAAGAACAGGCCGTGTACGTGCCGGGCGATACCCCGGCGATGCCGGTTGAAGCGCCTGCAGTGGAGGCCTCAGAGGGCCAAGCTGTGCCGGATGCCACCGCCGAGGCACTCGCTTCGGTTGCACTGCAAGCGCAGGATGCCGCTGCTGTTTCTGCGGCCAAAAACGGAGAAAAGCCCGCGCAACAAAAGCGCAGCAGTGCTCATCAAACCATTCGCGTCGATATCGAGCGGCTCGACCTGCTCTTGAATTTAGTTGGCGAATTGGTTATCAATCGAACGCGTATTTCCGACATTGCGAGTACGCTCGACCGGTCGATGAAGGAATCGAATTCCAATGGGAGCCACGCCGGACTCGCACCGTTAGCCAAAGATCTCACGGATAGTTCGGCGCTGCTCGCGCGCACGACCAACGAAATACAAGAGTCGATTATGAAGGTCCGGATGGTTCCCATCGGACAGGTCTTCGATCGCTTCCCGCGTCTCGTCCGCGATATCGCAAAGGCCCGCGGCAAGGAGGTGCAACTCAAAATTTCCGGCGCCGAAACCGATCTCGACAAGACCATTGTGGATGAGGTGGGCGAGCCGCTCATGCATCTGTTGCGAAATTGCGTTGACCATGGCCTTGAAGACCCTGAGACACGCGTGAAACGCGGCAAGTCGCGCTACGGCACGATTTCGCTCAATGCCTATCATGAAGGCAACCAGATCATCATCGAGGTTGCCGATGACGGCGGCGGCATCGATTTGCAAAAAGTGCGGGACCGTGGCATCAAACAGGGTTTGATGTCAGCCGACGACCGGCCCACCGATCGGGAAATCATTGAGCTGATCTTCACCCCTGGCTTCTCGACTGCGGAGACGATCTCGGATGTGAGCGGACGCGGCGTCGGGATGGATGTCGTGAAAAAGAATATTTTACGCCTCAAGGGCGTCTTCGATGTCGATTCGCAAGCGGGTGTAGGCACGACGTTCACAATGAAATTGCCGCTGACGCTGGCAATTATTCAGGCGCTCCTCGTGCGCGTAACGGACGAATTGTATTCGATCCCGCTCGACAGTGTGATCGAGTCGCAACGCATCGAAATGAAAGATGTGCGGACCGTTCATGGGAATGAAGTGATCACGCTGCGCGGCCAGGTCGTTCCCTTAGTCCGGATCGCGGATTTCTTTGAACTGAGCGCGCCGCGCGATCCCGACAAGGTCATGATCGTTATTGTTGGCTTACAAGGCCGCCAAGTCGGCCTTGTCGTCGATTCATTTCAAGGTGAGCAAGAGATTGTTATCAAGCCGCTTTCCGATGTTATCGGACGAATCCCGGGCATCTCCGGCGCGACGATTTTAGGTAACGGCTCGATTTCACTCATCATCGATGTCCATTCGCTCGTCAGCGAAGCTTATGCGGGCGGCAAAGTGGCGCGCGCTGAATTTTCGGGAGTCTAACTTATGTCAACCATGGATCGTAAAGATATTCAGCAACTTTCTGGCGAGAAAATTCAAGTCGTTTCCTTCCATCTCGGAAATGAGGAATACGGGGTCGATATTTCCCAAGTCCAGGAAATCATCCGTATGGTCGATATTACGCACGTTCCGCGGGCGCCGCACTTTATGGAAGGCGTTATCAATTTGCGCGGGCAGTTGATCCCGATCATCGATTTGCGTACGCGGTTTGGAATGAGCCGCGCCGAGCATACGAAAAATACGCGCATCGTGGTTACGGAAATTGCCGGAAAGCGCGTCGGCATCATTGTCGATAGCGTGTCTGAGGTTCTAAATCTGCCTGTTGAAAATGTAGAGGAAGCGCCGGAGATGATTGCGGGTGTCGGCACGGAGTATATTTCGGGGGTCGGAAAGATGGGCGACCGCTTAATCATCCTGCTCGAACTGCAGAAAGTTATTTCAACCCAGGAGAAACAAGAGCTTGAAGCATTGGATGTTATCGCTCAGGCAAGTGCCTAGCCTCCAGCAGCAAGCCGGCGGATAAAAAAGCCCGGAGTTCACTCCGGGCTTTTTCTCAAGCAATGTTCGGCCTGATTAGATTTTCACTCCAAGTCCGAGGTAGGCACCGCTGTGCGTGAAAGTCTGCGGCGACAAAGTTGAGGTGACGTTGGGGCTGCCGGTGTCACCCGCGATCCCGAAGTTTACATAAAACGGCTTGCCCGTGATGGCCATGTGGCCGCCCAAGGTGTAGCGCAAAATTTTGTAGTCGAGCGTTGAACCCACAGGCGTGAGGTAGCAAGGCGCGGTCGTAACGGGGCAGCTATACGTTCCGCTCGAGCCTGGATAGTAGAAGAGCGATGCGGTGGATTCAAATGGCTTCTCGCCGCGCGCGAGTTTTTCAAAGCCAAATCCGATCGAACTCAGCGATGCTCCATTTCCGGCAAATGACCCCGAACTAACCGCAACAAAGATGTCGGATTCGGAAATTTGCACCCCGAGCCGGATGTCCGTATCGTGTCCGCCGATGTTGTTGCAGAACGCCGCGGAGCCACACGTGGAGTGGAAGAAGCCATAATCCTCACCGAAATAGACGGAGGCGCCTCCGTCCTTGCGATTGTAGATTTGTTTCATCGTAACCCGAAGCGAGCTTCGTCCATCGAACACGTAGCTGCCGTCTGCCAAGACTTGCTGGGCCG
>JALYIF010000180.1 GCA_030775925.1 Vulcanimicrobiota bacterium
TGACGAAAGCGAATGAGGCACCCAATAGAAACACTGCTCCGAGGGAAAGGTCAGGCGATTTACTGTGGGCGACGATGCATCCTGTCTGTTGTGGGCGCAGTAACGCCGAGATCCCTGACGCTGCAAGCGCAATCCCTACAGCGATGTAGATAGGTCCCGAAACGGCCGTCAGTCGGCCCACGAGCGTCGCAAAAATGCCGAACGAGGCGTATGCTAGCACAAGGCCGCAAAGGAACGCACCTAACGTAGCTAAAGCCTCCGATCCGCGCTTATTTGTCATAAGGCCTGCAGCGGCTACAAGCCTGGGCGCCGCACAAGGTCCTATGCTCGAACAGGTTCCGGCTACAAATACGAGCACAAATGCACTGGCAGACCCTGCGCTTATTGCTTGTAAACTCTGAGCGATAGGGTCAAACATAGTTTAAGGCGCGGTTGCCAGGCCGGTCCCGGAGGCATAGGTCAATTTCGTATTTGTAGTTGAACCGTCAGCAATCTTCGATAGAGTTGATGGATCGTGCGTTCCAGGGCAGGTGATCGTATACGTCGGCGGATTTGTTCCCGGCGCTACAAACTGATAGTTCTTACTTGTTGGATTGGCCGAGGGATCTTGGGGAACAGTGTTGAGGTAGTTGACGCCGTTTAGCGCTAGAGCAGCTGGCGTAACGTTTGTGGCGCCGGCTGCCGCCGGATATTGCTGGTTGTCGGCGTAGTAGAGTTCGAACGCGGTGGCAATCTCACGCAAGTTTGCTTCACAAGCAGCGGTTTGTGCCTGCGCCCTTGCATGTGTAAAATTTGGGATTAAGATGCCGGCGAGGATCGAGATAATGGCAACAACTATCATCAACTCAATCAAAGTGAACCCACGCTGATTTTTCATGTCTGCCTCCCCGACAGTGCTAACGCAGTTAAGCAAGTGCCCATGCGCGATCACTTTTGGACCCACACGGGCAACATTTTTTCAAGAGCCGCCTTATGCAACCTGGAGATATGCCGCTGCGAATAGCCTAGGCGCTGCGCGATTTCAAATTGGCTATAGCCTTTAGCATATACGCCCAAGATTATCGACCGCTCAGTTTCGTTCAGAGCTTCTAATGCGGATTCGATGAGCAGGCGATCCAGAACGCAATCCACATCAAGGAGAGCTGAAGCGACTTGGGGCGATGTCGTAGAATCGAGCGAATCGGTAATCGCTCGCGCTCGGCATTCCCTAAGCTCCACAATCGTGGCAATATCGGTCTGTAAGGCGAGGGCCAGTTCCTCGTCCCGAGGCGCGCGCCCTAGAGTAACCACAAGCCCATCCCAGAGTTTCTGCCACTTACGTTCCAGTGTGCGAAGCCTGCGAGGTGGCCTCACCATGCGTTCGCAGTCCCGAACGTGATGCATGAGCTCCCCAACGATAAACAGCCATGCGTAAGCCTCGAATGGTGTTGACATCGCAGCGTTGTACCGATCCGATGCCTTAAGAAGACCAATCGCCGCGACTTGCTCGAGGTCGCTGCGCTCAAGGCCAGCCCGGAGAAACTTGCGCGCGCCACGCGTGCACAAGTATGCATAGGTGGAAACCAGTCGTTCACGATTCTCGGCCGATCGATTGGCCATCCAAAAGTCCACGGAAATGTCCAGCGAGATCATTTTATGCTCCCAATAAGCGTGTAGAGTGGAATGAAAATAGAAAAGACGATGAAGCCTACGACTGCTCCCAAACCCACGATCAGCACGGGCTCCACAATTGAACCAAGCGTCGCGAGCGCGGTCTCGACGTCGAGTTCGTAATATTCCGCGATTCGTAAAAGCATGGCGTCTAGCGCCCCGGTTTCTTCTCCAACGCGAACTAATTGAATAATGAGCGGGTCATATAGACCGCACTGCGCGAGAGGCTCGGCAAGGGGGTCGCCCTCACGCAATGCTTCCCGAACATCAGTAACACTTTGTTCATAGGCGGCATTGCCGACAACATCAGCAACCACTTCTAAGGCAACAATAAGTCCGACACCGGACTTGAGCAGACTTCCAAGCATTCGCGTTAAACGTGCTAGCAGCGATTTACGCATCAACGCGCCGAAAATGGGAATGCGCAGTTTTTGGCGGTCCCAAAGTAAGCGCCCCGTGCGCGTACGCATGAGGCGAGCGGCGAGTACGCTACTAGTACCGGCGACGACCAGCATCCCGGTCCACATAGAAACATTTCGAAATGCAGCACCTACGAGCAGCAAGAAGGCCGTCGTGTGAGGTAGGTCGACGTGCATTTGGTCGAATAGCGATGCAAACATTGGTACGATTGACGATAAGAGAAACACAATTAACAGCACTGCTGTTAGCGCCACAAATCCGGGATAAGTAAGCGCCGATGCCATCCGTTTACGTGTTGCCCGGTCGCGCTCCAGAAGCGTTGCCAGGCGGTCCAACACTTGATCCAAAGAACCGCCAAGTTCGCCGGCTCGAATCATCGCGACTAAAAGAATCGAAAATTCTCTCGGACGCTTGGACATCGCCTCACTCAGCGTGGAGCCACTCTCGATACTGCTATGCAGCGATCTAAGGGCTTCTGCCAATCGACCATCTGTGCACTGCTCAATCGTAACCTCCAATGCGCGCCTCATCGGAACTCCCGCTGAGATCAATGTGGCGAACGAACGGAAAAATGCTACAATGGCAGAAGTTTTAACCGCGCCAAATTGCAGCGTAGATGCCCACACGCCCTTCGCGGAAGTTGCAGGTG
>JALYIF010000181.1 GCA_030775925.1 Vulcanimicrobiota bacterium
GGAGGGACGGGTCGAACCAGGTCCAAATCCCTTCGAGGTAAAAGTGTTAACGATGCCCCCGAACTGATCTGTAAAGGATGTACCCGGTACAGACCTTGAATTTGTTGGCGCGCCCGGACGGATTCGAACCGCCGACCACCTGGTTCGAAGAAATACCCATCGGCTACGCCGGAGTTCGCTTGGCTTCGTTGGAGCTTATTTTTCAGTAACTTACGCTTGCACCGACACGCTTGAGTTGTATCATACCCTCGCGAATTCGACCGCTCGTGGTAAGTTTTTGGTAAGTTTCTGCGGAGCAAGCGGATGCCCATCATCAAATTTCGACAGGACGTTGTGAGGACAATTCCATATCTAGGAGACGGCCATTCCCAATGCACTTACTGGGACGACGGCATGGCCGGATTCGGACTTCGCATCCATTCGACTGGCTTGCGGACATACGTTTGTTCTTACCGAATTGACCGTCGCAAGCGAATCGTGTCTCTCGGTCGTGTCTCAATAATTACCCTTGATCAAGCTCGCAAGAAGGCAATGCGCTACTTGGGGTTCGCGGCGGACAATATTGATCCGAGAGCGGAAGACGATGCGCGAGCTTCGGCGCTCACGGTCGACAAGTTGATCTACCTGTACATCGAGAATCACGCCAAGAAAAAAAAGAAAAGCTGGAAAGATGACGAATCGTACCTGCGCCGTCTGCTTCTTCCCAAACACGGCGGACATCCTGTGACGATACTCACGTCCGCAGACATCGAGCGTATTCACGTCAATAAGGGATCCGAACATCCGCATGCGGCCAATGGGTTCATCGAGGTGGTTCGAAAAATGTTCAATTGGGCACGGACAGCGGGCAAGGTGCCGCGAGATTTCCCCAACCCCGGGGTAGGTATCGTGCGGTTTGCTCATGTCAAACGAAGGCGATTTGTCACTACCGTTGAGATGCCGCGATTACTGTCAGCGATTAAGATCGAGGAAAACGAATTCGCGCGACATGCCATTTGGTTGTTGCTGCTATCGGGACTGCGGCTGAACGAATTGCTTAAAGCAAAGTGGGCCGACATTGATTGGGATTTTCGGACGTTGTTCGTTGGACTAACAAAGAACGGGGAGCCCGTACTCGCACCTTTAAGCGAAGCGGCGATCGATCGTCTGCGGCAAATGCCAAGACTTGAGAGCAACGCTCACATCATTTGCGGCAAAAAACCTGGCACGCACATGGTAAATCTTCAGTCGGCTTGGCGTCGAGTGCGAAAAGCAGCGCAAATTGACGATGTCAGATTGCATGATTTACGGCGCACGGTCGGAAGCTGGCTCGTGCAGCATGGCGAGTCACTGCATCTGGTCGGTCAGATTCTCAATCATAAGGATCCAAAGACGACCGCGGGCTATGCTTATTTCCAAACCCAGCAACGCGAACGCGCGCTGACCGTACACGGACAAAACATATTAAAGTTCGCTCCGACGATGCCTCGAGGCGGCCCCGTGCAGTCGATCGCTTACGTAGCTGCCGCGGTCGATTTGCCGAGTGTCGCCCTACCGGCGGCAAACCGGCGCTCGCACTATATTGAGCGAGATGCGCTATATCGGTTCGTCTGGGAAGCGCCTGTTTCAGAAGTCGCAATTCGCTTCGGGGTTTCCGATGTTGGTCTTGCGAAGGCTTGTCGCCGGGCAGGTATCCCACTGCCAGCTCGAGGGTATTGGGCGAAGACGGAGTCCGGGCTCTTCGTACCGGCAACGCCGCTGCCGCCCGCGCCGCCCGGCCTGCAAGGGAAAATTAGAATTAGAGGCAGATATTACTCAAGCCGCCGCGAAAATTTAGCGTCAATCACAACCGCAGTCGCAGCGTGACGCGCCACACGCTCTACGCTGCCTGGTTTCGCTGTGCTACGCTGTAGTGAGAGAGACCACCGCGGTGTCCACATAACATCTTGATTTATACCGACTAAGGAAAAGGGTCAGCAGGAAGTTGGCCCTAAAATGTCACCTACGAAAAAAAATCCAACTCAGTGACTCTAAGGAGTTTGCGCTTGCACGCTATTCTGCGCACGATCTCTTCAAACCTTACCGTTGTTCTCGCAAAATTTGCCAAATTGATGGCGCGACATCGCTACCGAGGCTTTTAGAATCAATCGATCGCTCGGATTGCACTGTCCGCACCAACGTCGCTGCTGGTTCCCTTACACCGGCAGTCCCTCTCCGCAAGCTATTTCACAGTCGCGGACCTCGCCTTCCTCTATAACCATTCAAAAGAAACGCAATCACCAAAACCGCGATTATTAGTCCGACCGGACCAATGCCCCATCCCGAGCCCATTCCCCAATAAAGACCACCCCCGCCCCCGAATAGCAACAAGAGAAGAATCAAAACTATCACGATGTCCATGCTTCACCGCCATTTTGTTAAGTCTGCTTGCGCGCGCTGGCCACTATACAGG
>JALYIF010000182.1 GCA_030775925.1 Vulcanimicrobiota bacterium
GCTCTGCTGGACGCGACGTGCAATGCGTCCATCGAGGGGGTCGCCCCAAAACAAGTAATGTGTGGAATCGCCTTGCGCTTTCAAACGGTGAACGGCGTCGCTGAGGGCCACGATGTCTTGCCCGTAACGCTGGTCGTCGCTCCCAAAAAATGCCGATGGGAAATCTTGCGCAAAGCGGTCGGGTGCAACATCGCGCGTCTCCCAAGCGCTGCCGGCGGCAAACAGTACGGGATACCACGTCGCTTCGTAGAGCGATTCACCATCATCGTGCCAAACGGTTTGAAACAGGCCTAGCACCTTGCCATCCTTGCCTTGCGCGATGAAGTGCTGCTCGTTTGGTATTGCGGCGGCCAGGTCGGGCCAAATCTCATTCCAGTTCAGGGCGCCGGGCGCGATCATTTGATCGAAACCATGCGAAGCAATCGTTTTAATATACGGAGCATACGTTTTTTCTGCGCCGTAATGCCAGTTGATGATCACCGTACTTTTCGGAATGTGGTTGAGAATGTCGGGTTTGCCTTGAATCGCGTCGTCCCACACCATAATGCGCGCACCCGATGGAGCAACCAAGTCGGCCATCTGCGTGATATGCGCGGCGTACACGGCGGCATCGCCTTGCGTGTCAACGAGCGTTTTTGTCTGTCCGCGTCCTAAATCTGAGGGCTCGTCGGATCCGATGTGAAAAAACGGCGGATGTGGCACGGCGGCAAGTTCATCAGCGATCAACTCTTTTTGATAACGTAAGCTTAATGGATTCGCGGGACTGAGCAGATAGCCGTGCGGCAATTCAGCCGCCGGAGCGTATTCTTCCCAACGCAACGTGTTGTGCATGTGCGCAAACGTTTGCTGTTCTGGAATGAATGCGACATGGAAGCGCTTTGCGTAGATGCTGAGTTCATGCAGCTCCGCAGGCGTGATCCCGTCCAGTGGTGCGGGCAGCGGATTACGCGGATCCGCGAAAACATGCTCCATATACGGCGAATAGCCGTTCATCTTAAATGCAGCAATAGTGCGGATGCGCTCTTTAAAGTAGCGCATGCTCGGCAGCGGTCCCCGCGAGATATCATCCGAGAGAACGCGCCACGGAAGGGCTGGGCGATCCGAAATTGCCACGCACGGCAGCACCCATGCGCCGTTTACATTTTGCGGCAATTGCGCGAGGGTCATCATCGCGTAGAATGCACCATCGGCATCGCCAGCCTCAATGCTCACGCGCGGCCCGTCAACGACAAGGCGATAGCTTTGTGCGGAAGACCCGTGCAGCGAAATGGTGATGTCGGGAGCACTGGAGCGGACGGCCCTCGGTATACCAAGGCTGTGCCAGCGCTCGTTGAGGAGCGAGAGCGCGCCCTCATCGACGGCGGCGTTCACCCGCAGCGGCCGTCCGAAGTCAAATGACTTGCCACATGAGTGGGCGACGAGCGACTGCGGCTGTGGAATTAAGGCCGGAGCAATGCGCTGCGCAACCGCAAGCGACGGGCTCGCGAGGACTGCCAGGCTGAAAATAGCGCTGAAGAAAGGCCGCATCTCCATCCGGTAATCCGTCTGAGGAGAGGGACTCCCCTTTGTGGAACGCCCGGCTATGCAATTGCAAACCGCTGACTACATCGTCATCGCCGTCTTCTTTGCGATCAACATCGGCATCGGCATTTTCTATGCTCGGCGAGGCAGTAAGAGCCTCGGCGAGTTTTTTTTAAGCGGCCGGAGCGTTCCGTGGTGGCTCGCGGGCACCTCGATGGTAGCAACAACGTTTGCCGCCGACACACCACTGGCCGTAACCGGTTTTGTTGTGAAAAACGGCGTTGCAGGCAATTGGCTGTGGTGGAATATGGTCATGAGCGGCATGCTCACGGTCTTTTTCTTCGCCGCCTTGTGGCGGCGGTCGGGCGTGCTGACCGATGTTGAATTCATCGAACTGCGCTATGCAGGCAAGCCGGCGGCGGCCCTGCGAGGCGTGCGGGCAATATACCAGGGTGTGATCATCAACACGATCATTATCGGCTGGGTAAACTTAGCGATTGCCAAAATCCTGGGCCTCACGATGCACATCGATAAGTGGCATGCCATCTTGATTTGCCTTGCCCTGACCGGGATCTACGTTTCTATCGGCGGATTGTGGAGCGTTTTGGTTACTGACTTCTTGCAGTTTATTGTTAAAATGACGATGGTCGTCGTGCTGGCCGTCGTGGCCGTCGCCGCCGTTGGCGGTATCGCTTCAATGAAGCTGCACCTCGCAGCTATCGATGCCGTCCACAAAGGTTCCGGCGGCGGGTCGATTCTCGATTTCTTTCCAACTAGCAACGCTGCTTGGATGCCGCTCTTAAGTTTCGTGGTCTTCATCAGCGTCTCGTGGTGGGCCTCATCCTATCCGGGAGCCGAGCCCGGTGGTGGCGGGTACATCGCGCAGCGCATCTTCGCATCCAAAGACGAAAAGAACGCCATTTGGGCGACACTCTTCTTCAACGTTGCGCATTACGCGCTGCGGCCGTGGCCGTGGATTTTGGTGGCACTCGCGAGCATCATCCTGTATCCGCACGGCGTGGCGGATCCGGTGACGCACAAGATCGATCCGGAACTTAATTACATTCAAACCATGATCGATTATTTGCCGGCATGGCTGCGCGGCCTCATGATGGCTGGTTTCCTCGCCGCCTACATGTCAACGGTGGGGACGCAACTCAATCTCGGCGCATCTTATTTCATTAACGACTTGTACCGTCGTTTCATGCGTCCGCAGGCCGACCAAAAGGAACTGGTTTGGGCATCTCGCGCAGCAACCATAGTTGCAATGCTCCTGGCTGGAGCGGTCACGGCGATCCTTACGTCAGTCGGCGCTGCGTGGGCTTACATTCTCACGTTTACCGCAGGCGTTGGTTTGGTGATGATCTTGCGCTGGTATTGGTGGCGGATCAACGCCTGGACAGAGATTAGCGCACTCCTTACCTCAGGACTTGTCGCAAGCGTATTGCAGATACCCGGCGTCACCCTGGTGCCCGACGGTCCAAACAAAACGGTCATCGTGTTGCTCATCACCGTCGCAATAACGACCGCCGTGTGGATTATGGTCACGTTCCTGACCAAACCCGAGCCCTATGAAACGCTTGAGGCTTTTTATCGCAGAGTCCAGCCCAGCCCGTTCGGCTGGAAACCGGTCGCGGACCGCGTCGGACTACTGAACGATGGCATGAAACTTTCGCTCAACCTGCTGGATTGGATCGCGGGATGCGGGCTCGTCTACTTCACGCTTTTCGGCATCGGTAAAGTCGTGCTCGCCGAAACCGCCACCGGGATTCTTCTGCTCCTCTGCGCCGGGATCTGCCTGGCCTTCATCTTCTGGGATATGAACCGCCGAGACTGGGAGTCAGCCGATAGCGGCGGGGTGCGCGGCGCGGTTGTTGCGACCACCGCAGTTGTGGCCCTGGCTACGCTGGCCCTGTGGCCGGCCCACGCTCATGCGGCACCTCTAAAGGAAGCGACTCGAATCACCGAACCTGGAAGTGCGAGTATTATTCAAAAGGGGTCGCTACAACCATGAAAGCCATCGCCGGTCTTAGTATAGCCGCCGCACTTGCGTTGCCGGTCTGCGTTGCCGCAGACACGGCGGATAAGCAACTCGCCAGCCTCAAAGGGCAGGTCTCTTATCAGCATGGCGTTGCTAAGCGGCCCCTCGCGCTGAACGCCTCCATCGTGCTGGCCGACAAAGACTACGCCATGACCGGTGCCGATTCACGGGGCGCCGTAACACTGCCGGACTCCTCGGTCGTGACGGTTGGCAGCGAAACCAAGATTCAAATGGCGTTCTTCAATCAAACCGACATTGCCAACGCAAAGTTCATTCTCTATGACGGCAAAGCGCGTTTTGAAGTCCGTCATCCTCAAGGCTCAAAAGCGAACTATACGTTTTCAACGCCGACCGCCAGCATCGCGGTACGCGGAACGCAAGGCGACATTGGGGTGGCTAAAGATTCCTTGCAGGTCAACGTCTATGAAGTCTGCGACCAAACGATGCCAGTCGTCGTCACGACAAAGTCGGGCGAGCAATTCACGGTGCCCGCAGGCAAAGCGTTTGTCGGCAAACTCGTCAACGGCATCATGCGCGCGCAAGTTGAAACGCTCACCGATCAAATGATTAATAACCTTGGGGGCGATCTGGGAAATATTCCGCTCACCGGCGCACAAGCTATAGCTCGCGTCAAGAGTGAAGCCGGCAACGCAGCCGACAACGTTATTCCCGGCGCGAGTGGCGCGGTGGAAGCGCTCGGCGGTTTATTCGGTCACAAAAACAAGGCAACGCCGACGCCGTCGGCTTCGCCCGCCTCGGCTACTTGTTCGTGAGCGCCGCGTCGCGCGTATCGAAGGCCGCCTGCAGGTCAGCAAGATAGGCCGCCAGCGAATCGGCCGTAACGTCTTGTGCTTGCTCGGCTTTTGCGATCAGCGCTTCGTCGGCGTGCGCAATTCGCACGCGCTGATCGTCACCCAGCGCTTCGTAC
>JALYIF010000183.1 GCA_030775925.1 Vulcanimicrobiota bacterium
TGTTGCAGAAAAAAGAAGCCGTCCGCCCGCGCAATTCTCCGCGATCAGTTCTTGAAGTCCCGGTTCGGAGATGGGTACGATACCCAGCAAGAGTGACTCAATTTTTTCCTGGTCATTATCGTAGCCGATGACATCATGACCAAGCGAAGCCAAGCAAGCCGATACGACCAGGCCGACGTATCCCAGACCACACACGGTTATCTTCACAAGCGCGAGCATTCGCGCTGTTATAACCTGGGGCATGCATCGCGGCGGTGGCTAGCGCTCCGGTATTAGACGGGCCGGGCTGGAGACGCCCATCCGTTCAACTCGCTTTTAATAATTGCGTAGCATCCGCACGACGCTGCGCGCAGCCCCTTGCTATCAACGATTCGCAGTGTGGCTCGTTGCAATTCCAGCAAACCATCTTGCTGGAGGGTCGCCAAAATCTCAGTAACGCGCGGACGGCTCGCGCCGAGCGTTTCGGCCAGGACCTGATGAATGACATTGATATCGTGCGATTGTGTGCGGTCGGAGAGTGATAGCAACCAGCGCGCGCAGCGCTCCCGCACGGAATGAACGGCATTGCAGGCGGTGCTCTGCATGAGGTCATCAAACATTACCGCGAGATATCGTGCGCGATACTCCGCCAACACGGGGTCTTTTTTCAACAATTCGTCAAAAGCGCCGTGTTCAACCGCCAGCGCTTCGCCTGCGATCTGCACAACCGTTTTGATCGGATTCGTAGTCCGCACCAGAGATGCTGTGACGGGACAATACCCCTCGCGTCCCACCATCAACACTTCGACCGTCTTCCCGTTTCCGACATCGACCACCATCGACAAGACGGTGCTAATTGGGAAGTAGGTGAACGCCGAAATACCGCGAGAATCGTGTAGCGTTTCGCGACGCCTCAACGTAACCGGTTCAGTGATGTCTAGTAGCGTGTCGCGGCTCGCCGCCGGCAATGCCTCGATCCATAAATTGGTCGTCATTGCGTCAAATCGGGGCGAGATCATATTTGATTCCAAACTATAAATCGCCACTAGCTGATTGTTAGCGGCGATAATCCTAAGGCACTTGCCCGAAAATTGAATGCCCAAACCCTAATCGCAAGCGCACGGTTGCCTCGCACAGCGGGTCAAGATGGGCATGCCACTTCCTTTTGCCGTTAACTCCCTTATGCAGAGCATGAATTTTTTTATTGAAGAGCTCATCGAATGGATCCGTCGTTTCTTTGACGATGGCCCTGGCAGCGGACTCCCGGTCCCAGCTGGGAGCGCGGCATAAATTAAAAACGAGGCCCGGAGCAATCCGGGCCTCGTTTACTTACCGTCCATACTAGGAGCTTTTAGAATTCTTCGTCGGGGGCGGTCGCGAGTGGAGAGACTTCTTCATCCTCAAAGCCCGCGGGCTCTTCAGTGTATTCTTCCTCTTCCTCTTCGAGTTGATAACCCTCGTCTTCTTCCTCTTCTTCGACAACGGCTTCGTCGAGCGGCAGATCTTCGATGGTGTCGAGATCATCGCTAATTACGCGTGCCCCAGGCACTTGCGCATCGACTTCGGCCGTGCCCATTGCGCCGCCAAGTGGCCCGGTCGCAATCGGTTTGGAATCGTCGATTTCTTCTTCTTCCTCTTCGTCGTCGACTTCTAAGACCGGCGCTTCGCCATCGAGCGGAACCGCTGCGGCTGAAGCAAGGCGTTGCGCTTCCGCTTCGCGCTGCGCGGCAGCAGTTTGGGTCATGCGTGGATCTTCGTCGCCCATCAACAAGCCGATCTCTTGGGCACGGTCGCCCATGTCGTCGTCGGCAATCTTGATTTCGATCTCTTCGCGGTTCTCGGTCAAGACTTTCACGTCAAGCGCGAGCGACTGGAGTTCCTTGATCAAGACCTTGAACGATTCAGGAACGCCAGGTTCCATAACGTTCTCGCCCTTAACGATGGCTTCGTACGTTTTCACGCGTCCGACCACATCGTCCGACTTGACGGTTAGCAGTTCTTGCAGCGTGTACGCCGCACCGTAGGCTTCCAGTGCCCAAACTTCCATCTCTCCGAATCGCTGGCCGCCGAACTGCGCCTTGCCACCCAGCGGCTGCTGCGTGATCATGGAGTACGGACCGGTCGAACGCGCATGGATCTTGTCGTCGACCAAGTGAGCGAGTTTGAGCATGTAAATCTGACCAACGGTAATCGGACGGCTGAAGCGTTCGCCCGTGCGGCCGTCACGTAGCCAGGTCTTACCGTCTGCGGGAAGACCCGCGTCTTGCAACCATTCGGCGATGTCTTCGGCGTGGGCACCGTCAAAGACCGGCGTTGCGATATGCATGCCTAGGACTTGGGCTGCCCATCCGAGATGGGTTTCCATGATCTGTCCGAGGTTCATACGCGAAGGTACGCCCAGTGGGTTAAGCACGATATCGACCGGTGCGCCATTTTCCATGTACGGCATGTCTTCTTCGGGCAGAACCTTTGCGATGACGCCTTTGTTACCGTGACGTCCGGCCATTTTATCGCCTTGCAGAATCTTACGCTTCTGCGCAACGTAGACGCGAACTAAGTGATTGACGCCAGGTGAAAGTTCGTCGCCGGCTTCGCGACTGAACACTTTCACATCGATGATCTTGCCTTTTTCACCGTGCGGTACTTTGAGCGAGGTATCGCGAACTTCACGTGACTTCTCGCCGAAGATCGCGCGTAGGAGGCGTTCCTCGGCAGTAAGCTCGGTTTCGCCCTTTGGCGTGACCTTGCCGACGAGAATATCTTCCGGTCGCACTTCCGCACCGATGCGTACGATGCCGCGTTCATCAAGGTCCTTGAGCGAGTCCTCACCGACGTTCGGAATGTCGCGCGTGATCTCTTCGGGCCCGAGCTTCGTATCGCGCGCTTCGCATTCATACTCTTCGATATGAATCGAAGTGAAGCGATCGTCCTTAACCATACGTTCGCTAATGAGAATGGCGTCTTCGTAGTTGTAACCTTCCCACGGCATGAAGGCGACCATAACGTTTTGACCGAGCGCCATTTCGCCGTCGTCCGATGACGGGCCATCGGCGAGAATCTCGCCCTTGACCACGGTATCGCCGATTTCAGCGATGGGACGCTGGTTGATACACGTTCCCGCGTTCGAACGCGTGAACTTGAGCATGTCATAGGCTTTTTCATGGCCGTCGGCGTTCTTGACGACAACTTGCTTTGCATCTACGGAGACGACTTCGCCGCCTTCGTCTGCAACAACGCAGCCGCCAGAATCTTTGGCCGCGCGATATTCCATGCCGGTGCCGATGATCGGCGCCTGCGGACGAAGCAGCGGAACGGCTTGACGTTGCATGTTGGCGCCCATGAGTGCGCGGTTTGCGTCGTCATGCTCGAGGAATGGGATTAGCGCGGTCGCGACCGAAACGATCTGTTTCGGCGACACGTCCATGAGCTGAACCTTATCGGCCGGCTCTTCGATATACTCTTCAGCATAACGGCAGACAACCGAATCGGTCGTGATCTTGCCACTTTCGTTGACCGGCGTATTGGCCTGCGCGACGATATACTCGTCTTCGCGGTCCGCAGTTAAGTAGACGATTTGATCTGTCACAATACCGTTGTTCACGACGCGGTACGGTGTTTCGATAAAGCCGTAACGATTCACGCGGCCATAGGTCGCCAGTGACCCAATGAGACCGATGTTCGGGCCTTCCGGTGTTTCGATTGGGCAGATGCGGCCATAGTGACTGTGGTGAACGTCGCGCACTTCGAAGCCGGCGCGCTCGCGCGAAAGACCACCAGGCCCAAGCGCTGAGAGGCGCCGCTTATGCGTCAGCTCGGCAAGCGAGTTGGTTTGATCCATGAATTGCGAGAGCTGCGAGGATCCAAAGAACTCTTTGATTGCAGCCACAACCGGACGGATATTGATAAGCGCCTGCGGCGTTACCGTTTCAATATCTTGAACGGTCATGCGCTCGCGAACGACGCGTTCCAAGCGGAGCAAGCCGACGCGGAATTGATTCTGAAGCAATTCGCCGACCGAACGGATGCGGCGATTCCCTAAGTGATCGATATCATCGACGTGAATCTGGCGCGCTTGAATCTTGATCAGGCGACGCAGTACCGCGATCATGTCTTGACGGGTCAGCGACTTCTTCTCAATGGCGGGTTGCGTCTCGCTCATGAAGGCAAACTCTTTTTCGAGCTTACCATTAAGCTTGTAGCGGCCCACGCCCGCGAGATCGTAGCGCTTGTCATCAAAGAAAAGCGACTCGAGCAACTTCTCGGCGTTTTCCGCATTTTCGGGTTCGCCGGGGCGTAACTTCTTGTAGATTTCTTTGAGTGCATCTTCACGCGTGTGAATGTCTTTGTCTTTGTCCAGACAGTTCTGGATCAGCGGCGAATGATCGAACAGCTTGAGAATCGCTTCATCGCTTTCCCAATTGAGTCCCAAGTCCGGGCGTGAAAGTGCGCGCACAAACGTGGTCGCATAAATCTTGCGATTCTTATCGATACGAACGCCGATCGTGCCTTCGGTTTCATCGTTCTTGGTGCCGTTATCCGTTTCGAACTCGATCCAAGCGCCGCGGTTGGGAATGATCGTCGCGTTAAACGTAGGGCGGTTGTTTGTATCGGAGTCGGCTAAGAAATATACGCCGGGCGAACGCACGAGTTGCGAGACAATGACGCGCTCGGCGCCATTGATCATAAATGTGCCTTTATCGGTCATGAGCGGAAAGTCACCCATGAAGATTTCCTGGTCGGGAATACCTTTGATTTCGCCGGACTCAGCCGTGATCAAACGCACGCGTACGCGCAACGGCGCACTGTAAGTCATATCGCGTTCGCGACATTCCTCAACGGAGTACTTGGGCTCTCCTAAACTATGCTCGCCGAATTCAAGCACCAAATTGCCGGTAAAATCTTTGATCGGCGAGATCGAAGAAAATGCCTCGGCTAAGCCGGCGGTCTTAAACCACTCGAAGCTCGCTTTTTGCAATTCGATGAGATTTGGAATCTCAAGAACATGGGGAATTTTTGCAAAGGTGTGTCGGGCACGCTTGCAACCTGGATCTGGGGGACTCTCGATCGTAAACGCACCGGTGGGCATTGGGAAGGTCGTCGCCTGAACGGTAGACGTCCCGTTCACTACGCCTTCTTGACCTGTACGTTTCGACTTGCTCTTCGTACCCGCAGACGTCTTTGCGGGAGACTTAGGAGCCGTCGTTTTCGCCATTCGTTCTCTCTCTCAACCTTTTATATAAGCGCCAAAATCTATGCGGAATTCCAGAAAACCACGGGCACGCTAAAAAGAACGAGCTATCATCTGTCCGGACAAAGCGCTCGTTCTTTCTTCGAAAAAGCTACAAACCGCGGGGCATAGGCTATTAGGGTAGCACCGGCCACGAGCCTCGTCAAGCCCGCCACCCGCTGTTCCTGCTTGCTTCCTGCTTCGTACCCACTCGCGTGGATGCGCCCGGCCCCCTTCGACAAGCTCAGGGTGACACGAGTAATCAGGGTGACACTCGTAATAAGGGTGACACGAGTAGTCGGGGTGACACTCGTAATAAGGGGGACACGAGTAGTCGGGGTGACACTCGTAATAAGGCTGGATACCGGTGGGTCGAGGTTACCCTCCCGTCTGGTGTCACCCTGAGCCTGTCGAAGGGGGCGCAAGCTCAAAACGACCTTGGCGCGACAATGGGGCGGGGGAAATCAAAAGGACCAGGGCTGCACTCCCGGTCCTTTAGATTCTTAAGCCGGCCCCCTCTAGGCGGCGCGGCGAGTTTCCGGCGGCGCGAGCAGGTAATGTGTGAACACCGGGCGTGATGCGCGGGTAACAATTTGGCGCTGCGGAAAGGCCGGCAGCCTCTTGCGACGTAGGGCTTCCAAGTGGCGCGCTCCGAAGGCCAAGAAGATCGCTGCAAAACACGGGATGAAGGAGATAAAGAGGGCGATCGTTTGGATTTCGTAGGGGTGGAACCGGTGGTGAGCAGGCATTTTTTTTTCCTTGAAGTGGCGAAGTGACAACCTAAGCCTATCGCCTTTCCGTAAGCAAGCGCGTTCCCGCATGGCCCCCGGTATAGCTATTTCGACCCATCTTTAAGGTGGGTGCGACGGCGTCCTAAGTCTCGCCGACCCGTAGAATACCATACCGTTCCAACCTTAAGCTAGGATGAAAGCCGGATCTTTACCGGCCTCCGACGCTTGATATACGAAGATGTTCCCCATTTGGTTTCGAACTGGGCCGGATGCCGTTTCGACACCGCGCCAATGCGCCGGTTGCGCTCATCTCCATTACCGTCATGTTAGGAATGATCATGGCAATCGTCGATGCGACAATTGTCAATGTGGCGCTGAATACCATCGGCGGCAACCTGGGAGCATCGATCGATGAGGTCGCCTGGGTAACGACCGGCTACATTTTAGCAAGCGTCGTCGTCATGCCGCTAAACGGGTGGCTCACGGCATTTCTCGGACGCAAGCGCTTCTACGCCACGTCGCTTGCAATTTTCACAATCGCCTCACTGCTCTGCGGCACAGCGCGCAGCATCTGGGTGCTCGTTTTCTACCGCGTTTTGCAAGGCATCGGCGGCGGCGCGTTGCAGCCCACGGCGCAAGCTATTTTGTTCGAAACGTACCCTGCCGAAAAGCGCGGTCAAGCAATGGCGCTTTTCGGTCTGGGCGCAATGGTCGGCCCCGCTATCGGGCCGCTCCTCGGCGGCTATCTCATCGACAACGCAACCTGGCCGATTATCTTCTTCATCAACATTCCCATCGGCATTATTGCATTTGTCATGACGCTGATGTTCATTCCGAATCCATCGTTCATCGAGCGCATCAAAACCGGAGTCGACTGGGTGGGCCTTGGCCTGCTCACGGCTGGCCTGGCTTCGCTGCAATATGTCCTTGAACGCGGCCAGCATGATGATTGGTTTAATTCCTCGACGATCTGGATTCTCTCGACCATTGCGATCGGATCGCTCGTTGCGTTCGTTTGGCGAATGCTGAAATCAAATGCACCCCTTGTCAATTTGATGGTATTCCGACTGCGCCAATTCTGGATCGGCAACGTAGTCGGCGTCGTGCTGGGATTTGGTTTGTTCGGATCGATGCTGATCTTACCACTCTTCTTGCAAAGCGCCTTGAATTTCACGGCGATGGACACCGGTATGGCGCTCCTGCCGGGCGCACTAGCCTCGGCCGTTGGCATGGTGATCATTGGACGTTTCGGCGCAAAATTCGATCCGCGTATTCTTATTGCTACCGGGATGATCTTGTTCGGCGCTTCAACCTGGGCGATGGGCGATTTGAATCAATTTGCCGGCTATTGGGACTTCTTCTGGCCGCGCGTCATTCAAGGTTTCTCGCTAGGCTTTATCTTTGTGCCACTCACCACCGTTACGCTTGGAGCCGTTCCCAATCCCGAACTTGCCAATGCAACTGGCATCATGTCACTCGTGCGGCAAATTGGCGGAAGTTTTGGAATTGCGATTCTCACGACGCTACTCTCGCGGCAGATGACTGTCACCTACGAGGCGCTGGCGAACGGCGTTACCAGGACGCATGGCGTGCCCATTCCGGTACTCGCCCAAATCGTTGCCGTGAACGCTCAAGTGATTTCGTATGACTACCTGTTCCGGCTCACCGGCCTGATCTTTTTCATCTGCGTTCCGCTCGTATACTTCTTGCGCGCTGCAAAGCGCCCCGGAAATGCGGGCGCGGCTGCGCCGGCTCTGGTAATGGAGTAGAGGACTCAATGCTACGCACTCTAGCAAGCGACAATGCCGCTCCCGCGCACCCATTGATCTTGCAAGCGATCGAGCAGGCAAATCATGGGCATGCCGTTTCATACGGCGATGATGCCTGGACGCGCCGGGCCAACGAGCATTTTCGTAAGGTTTTCGGCAAAGATATTGAGGTGTATTTTACTTTTAATGGCACCGGGGCAAACGTTGTCGCCCTAACGTCTCTGCTTCGAACCTACGAGGCCGTAATCTGTCCCGCGTCTGCGCACCTCAATACCGATGAGTGCGGCGCGTTCGAACGATTTGCGGGTTGCAAGTTGCTCCCGGTTCAAACAGCCGACGGCAAACTACGCGTTGCCGATCTTGCGCCGTTTGTCCACTCCTCAAAAGAAGAACACCACGTCCAACCGCGGATTATTTCCATCTCCCAATCCACCGAGTACGGTGGCCTGTACGAGCCTGCAGAATTGCGCGATCTCTGCACGTTCGCGCACAAACATAACCTCTTGGTGCACGTGGACGGAGCGCGGATTGCTAATGCCGCCGCAGCTCTCGATTGTAGCCTCGCGCAGATTACGGTCGAATGTGGCGTGGATGTTCTCTCTTTTGGCGGCACAAAGAATGGGTTACTGTATGGTGAGGCGATCGTATATTTTGGCGGGGCAGGCCGGCTTGAGGGCGCGCGTTACGTTCGCAAGCAGGCCATGCAACTCGCTTCCAAGATGCGTTACATCGCCGCCCAATTCGATACACTGCTCACCGACGATCTCTGGTTAAGCAACGCACGACATGCAAATGACATGGCAAAACGCCTGGAAGCTGCGGTCCGCACCGTGCCGGACGTGACGATTACGCGTCCGGTGCAATGCAACGCGATCTTTGCTACGTTGCCGCCCGGCACAATCCGCAAACTCCAAGAGCAGTTCTTCTTTTATGTTTTTGATGAGCTCAATTCGGAAGTACGGTGGATGACCACGTACGAAACCACGCAAGACGATCTCTCGCGCTTCGTGTCTGCACTGCGAGCCATTGCCGGAACATAAATCGTTGGTCTTGGCGGTCGATGCACGTGACCTCGCAAGCGATCATCGCGGTTTGGGGCGATACGCGCGTGCCGTCGTCAGAAAGCTGCTCAACCGAAGCGACGTTGACCTCGTACTCCTTGTGGATGCGGTGCTTCCGATTCTCAAGCGTAAGGCCTTATCAGCGGCACTGCGATCGGAATCGACTTTCCGCGTCGCTTCTGCGGTACCGGCCGATGCCATGGCTGTTTGGCATCCATGGAACATGATTTTTTTTAAAAGCGCGTTGCCAAGCATTCTAACGATCGCAGATGTCGCTCCGTTCCGCTTCCCGGCTGCCGACCAGAAGCGACGCATTCACCAGCAAATGCCATTCCGGGATGGCCTCAGCCAAGCGACATCAATCATTACGATTTCGCAGGCATCGGCGCAAGATATCGCGATCTATTTGGGCGGAGATCGCTCCCGTATTTCTATCACGTATCCCGGTGTCGACCCCTCATTTACCCCGGGGGAAGCCGATGCTTTGCCGGATTGCTTGAAAGGACAGAACTACTTCCTCTTTGTCGGCGATCCCACCGAAGAGCGCAAAAACTTCGCTACGTTATATAAAGCTTTCCAGCAAGCATGGCCTACTCTGGATGGGCCAAAAATCGCAGTAGTCGGGGCCCGTGGCGCGGCACCTCCAGGCGTTGTTCATCTACCGATTGTAAAAGATACCGTCGTTCGGGCGCTCTACCGTGGGGCGCTTGCGACGTGCGTCCCCGCCACCTACGAGGGGTTCGGTATGCCGGTGGCTGAGTCGATGGCGTGCGGAACGCCGGTCATTGCTTCCAATGCGAGCTCGCTACCCGAAGTTGCGGGCGATGCCGGAATCTTGCTCGACCCGTTGGACATCAAAGCATGGCGTAACGCCATGCAAGAGATCATCCGCGATCCTGCCTTACGCGTGACGTTGAGCAATCGCGGCATTGCACAAGCCGCGCAATTCACTTGGGACCGGTGCGCCGAACAAACGCTTACCGTATGCTATAACGCAGCGCGGCAATAGCCCTGGCCCGCCAACGCTGCTCGTAATTCAATTTCATGATCGTGTTCTTAAAACGCTGGATGGCGGGCTGGTGCTTGCGTATGATGGCATCAACCCGCTTAAAATGCGCGCCCTTGTGTTCGATCTCAAAAGCAATGCTCGAACGCGCTGCCTGGGGATGCAGGCCCGAAAAATGTAACAGCGATGGCCACTTGTCCGTGAAAAATTCCTCAACCGCCTTCATGTCACCGTGAAAATCCGCAGCATGAGCATCTTGCGGGCTGAGCGGCGTTCCCGCTGCACCAAGTGAGGAATACTGGGCGCCCTTGCGTGCATACTCAGAGAACGGCATGACATTGCCGTAGTGCGCATAGACATACGGCAGTGCAATCCGACCCTCCGGCACGCCGGTTAAGCGCTCGTGAACCTCACCATGCCAGCGCGCACGCGGCGTCCATCGATGAAACATTAGGCGGCGTTCGATCGACGTATACCAGTCATATGTTCCGAAAAAATGCCATGTGTAGGCGTCTACAAATCCGATCGATGGCGCAAGGCGGTCCAGTTTGGATCCGATCTGCGCGAACGGCTTGCCGTGCACTTCATCGGCATCAATAAAAATTATCCACGTTCGCTCGTCTGCCCTAGCGTCCAAATCAAAACAGACATTCCGTGCATCCGCAAAGGTTGTAAACGTCGTGCGAGCAATGGTTAAACGGTTTTCTTGGGCAAAAATTGATGCCCGCAGCGCGTTCAGGTTTGGGGCGTCATCGCCAAGTCCGGAGTTCTCGTTCACGAACAGGTGCTGGGCACAACCGGCAATGCTTGAGAGCATGGCGGGTAGGAAGGGTTCGGGCTTGGCCCCAACGATCAGGTGGGCAACAATTCTGGGCATTAGAATGCAACTTAGCCGCCGGGACCAGGAACCTTGTAGAGCCCCAAGCGAAGGTCGCGCGCGTGAAGATGTGCCCGGCTTCCCTAATCTTCGCGGCGATTGTTTTCATGCTCGCCGGGCTTCTGTCTGTAGTCCCCATCGCGCCTAGGCAACGTGCTCTGGCAGCAGTTGTCCACGTGCGAACTTCTTCTCCCGTGCGAGATTCGGGCTCAGGTGCGGCGTTGCGGCCAGGTGCCCGGCCGCCAACAACGCATCGCCTTAGGCTTGCACGGTGGCTTCATCGCCGGCATCTTGCCTAACCGCAGTTGCAGCGCATTCACCTGTGTACTGGAGTTTTAAAGTGTCGCGAAAGCATTCTGCTGGTCGCCTCCCGCTACAAAAACCATCCCGAACCTCTTTGGAATCTGCCGGGTGGCCGTCAGGAAGCGGGCGAACTTCTTCCTCAAACGCTGCAGCGAGAGTTTCTAGAAGAAACCGGTTTGTCTATTGAGGTCGGCGCTCTGCTCTACGTGAGCGAATCCTACGACGGTACCCAGCAGTTCACGAACACAACTTTTTCGGTGACCGCTCTTGGGGAACCCAAGGCGTCGTCCGGCGACGCGCATGTCGTGGCAGTTGAATGGGTTGCGATTTCAGACGTCGCGAGTCGAGTATCGGCGAAGGTTGTCCGCGAACCGCTTGAATCGCATCTCTCTGGGAGTCAGCGCCGGTATTTTGGTTATGCCGATGCGGAAATATCAATCGTTTTCGCGGATTGATCGAACTCGTTGCGCCGCATGACATGATGCAACACATCGACAGGTCTTCCGCCGACCGAAGCTCCGTGATGAACCAGACCGGCATCGCGAAATCCTAGATTTTCGAGGATACGCCGCGACGCAACATTTTCAGGAACACAATACGCGCTAATCCGATCGAGCTCGGCCTGCTCGAAGGCTTCCTCGATCAGCGCGCGGACGGCTTCCGTGGCCAAGCCACGCCCTCGAAATTCTCCAATCACACTGTAACCGATCTCCCCAATACGCGGCTCACGGTCCATGATGCGCAGCGAAATCCAGCCGAGCGCTCGCCGCATGCGGTGCATATACATGAGCCATTCGAACCGGCCTGATATTCCAACACGCAACCGCTTGGGACGTTTACCTACCATCGTGGAAAACGCAGCGCTACCTACGTTTGGAAGATCCTGAAACTCGCGAAGGCCTGGCGCCTGCAGCAGGCCCCACAGCGCGGCCGCATTTTGCACGGAAACCGGCGTGAGCCTCAGGCGTTCGGTTCGGATTGGTCTCATTTTTGCAGTGTCATGTCCACGAGATTTCGAGCGGTCCAATTACCTTGAGCGTCGGGCGCAATCGCGGTAAAGGTAACGCGGTCGCCGGGTCGTGCTAAGAGCGCCTGCGGACCTGCCGGATCTTCAACGCGATAAATACGATGTACCCCGTGGAGCGTAAAATACACGCCGTTCCCCAGCGATGCGACGCGCTCGAGCGTACCGCTTGTGGCGGCCGCCTCGCCCCGAGCGCGTTCTGGACCCGCGCCTAGGAACGCGCGGTAAGCTTCAAGGGCATCCACTTCTGGAGTTCCGCTGTTCACGTTGCCAACGGTAACATGACCGTTGGTCGCCTGCACGAGCGAGAGCGACTGATACTTTCCGCTGTCGGCGACAAGCGGTACGATCCACGTATTTTGACCAAATAGATTCGATAAAATGGGCTGCGTCGGCAGCAGTTTGCCCTGGCGCACCGTCGGATTGGATGCCACCGCGCGTTCGGCGCCTTGCGAACTAAACTCACCGCCCGAAGCCGTGTAGTATGTCATCGAGCCCGAAACCGTGTCCATGTACGTGAAGCCCGTCATCGACTGATCGCTCGCTGAGGGCGATGAATGGTCGACAAACCACACAAACTTCTCGCCCGCGATCAGCCCAAAGACTTCGTCGCGAGCCGGCAAGTGTACATCGCGCTCGCCCAAATGTGCATTCCACCATCCGTGCACGTAGCGGCCAAACCAGGAATTATAGGCGAGTGCAAGATCCGGCGGAACCACCCGGCTCACCCAGGATGGCAAGGTCGAAAAGTCCGCAGCGGCGATACGGCGCATGTCGCCTGTAACCGGATCGACGATGACTACTCCGGTCACGCGTTGCCCGCTCCAGCCGATGGTCGGGCGCCCCAACGTTACGAGATACTGCGGATTGCCGTGGTCATCAAGCTGCAGCGTCTGCTCCAGAATTTGTTCGAAGCCGTACCGCATGTACACATGGCGAAACAGGTTATCGTTTAAGAGCGCGGACGGAATAAAGCGCAATGCGCCGCGCTGCCGGACTTCGGCCGATGCATTGGGATTCTCGGCACTGACGACGATGACTCCCGGGCTCGTTCGGCGCAAAAACCATTTGATTGCATCGCGAAATTCTAAGGGAGCAACCCACACCAAACGGCCGTTCTCGACTTGAATATTAAAGTTGCCGACTTCGTAGTAGGCACCTAATTGGCCAACCACTTTATCGCCGGCAAAGAGCGCCGACTCCGCCGGAACGATGCGCAAATGTTTAAGCGGTGCGGTTGGCGGCTTGGCATCGGTAACGGTGACGTGTACAATATCGCGCAATCCGCCCGCGTTCACGACCGGCAGCATTTGAAGCAGCGCGGCAAAGGCGAGCAGCCCGCCGACGACATACAAATAGGGCCGCAGCGGTGTGCGGTGGATCGAAACGACCCGGCGCGCAATGACCGCTGTGCGCAGGCCTTCCCAGAGGCTGTACGCGGCATTCGGAATGAACGTGTACAGTAGGAGCACTAGCGCTTGTGGAAACACGAGCGCCGGCATTTGCTCGTACACCACCAAAATCACAATAGGAACACCGATCAACAGGCGGCGGCGTTGACCTGCCCACCAACCCCGCGAAAAATCTAAATTGAGGAGCCCAAGACAGAGAAAGAGCGTCGCGGCAATAAGCACCATTTGAGAAAACGTGTTCTTGCCTGACTATCTGGGGCCTTGCGTTCGCCTTACATCGGCGTGATTGCCCGGCGCCACGAAGGAGGCTGTATGGAGCTTGCGAGTGCTATTGCCGGCGGCCGTCGCGCCGAAGTCGATTTCTCCGGAACGGTGAGCAGCTCACCGACATTTTTCTACGGAACACGCACCCATTGCGAGCACGAGCAATTTAACGTCAGTACATCGTGCGGCGCGATACAAATCATCGACAACGTGGATTTGGCACCGCGAATTCCGGTCCAGCCGGGGGATCGCGTGGATGTGCGAGGTGAATATGTGTCCGACCCGGGCAAGGGGCCGATCGTTCACTGGACGCATCACGATCCCAGCGGTAAGCATCCCGATGGATTTATTCGGCTCCATGGGCAGGTTTATGCTTAGTGACCTTGTGCAAGGCAATCAATTCCGGGATCGTCACAAAACGATAGCCTTGCGCTTTCAGGCCCTCGATCACCAGACGGGTCGCCTCGATGTCTTGATTGCGGTCGCAAACGTGTAACGCGAGATGCCGGGCTGCGCACAATTGTCCGCGATTTCCGTCGTGCAGCACGATAATTGAACCGTCCTTCACGCGCGGAATAATGCGGTGAGCGATTGTTTGTGCCGTTGGATACTCCCAGTCTTTGGGCAGCGGTACCGACCACATCACCACCGTGTAGCCAAGTTTTCCCATTTCCCCGAGCACGCGCCAATCGCGGGCCCCAAAGGGCGGGCGCATGATTCGCGGCCGCACGTGAATTGCATGGAAAATCGCATCGTCGGTGCGCCGCATCTCGCTGCGCATCGCCGATCGAGGTATGACCACCAAATGAACGTGGTCCCAAGTATGGTTACCTACAGCGTTGCCGAGCGCCAACATGCGTTTGACCGTATTTGGATATTCGGCGACAGCACGTCCGACCAGGAAGAACGTTGCGTGAACGTGCTCTTTGGCTAACACATCGAGGATACGGTCCGTATAAGGCGGATTGGGGCCATCATCGTAGGTGAGCGCCACGACCCGTTCATCCGATGGGCCGCTTACCACGGTCGCACCGAACATCTGATTGGTTGGATCCTCGAAGAGTTTATAGGCCCCATACACGAGAAGAGCCAGGACCAACACGACGATCGCAACCCGAATGAGGTACTTGCGCAGGCGTGGTCTCAAAGGCCAGAACGGACGCGGGCTTGCACGTCGGCAACTTTCTTGCGGAAGCCATCCGTTCCGAACGCTCGAAAATCATTGACGAGCAATTGGTAACGATTGTCCGCAGTTGAGGTACTGGATAAATGCAAGAGATCGGGTGTTGGTTTATTCTTATCGAGATGAATTTGAAATTGGCGGCCTGCGGTTGTTGCAAGGTAATGCGGATCCGTAAACTTGATGGTGCGCGACCCGTGTTCGTTTTGGACCTCTTGTGCGATTGCCAAAGTATAGTGAGCGTTGATATCGCCGCGTTGGGGCCGGTTGCTGATTTTCCAAATGCCGTCTTGCACGAGCCGCTCGAAGAAAAACGGCACCGTGTAGGTTTGGGTGGTCGGCGAGGTAATCGTATACGTCTTACCGCCGCGGGCGGTTATCCGGTATTCTGCGTGGGAGCGGCCGTTCAAATCTTGCATTTGATATTCTTCGCTCTCGACTGGGCCCGTATCGTAGGCAACGCTCATGCGCAGATGCACGTCGCTCTTTGAAGCTTTGACTTGCTGGACCTGATGGTAGCGCGTTTTTTCGGAATCGGCAAAGATAAGCCATCCGATGATGACGGCAGCGAAAGCGCCAATCGTAATTAACACCGGTATTGGGTTGCGCATTATTCCCCTATTGAAGCCAAAGCAGCACGTTCATCCAGTACCCGGTTAACGAGCGCGTCGGCTAACTTGTTATCCTTGCGGAAAACGTGCTTGAGGTCGATGCTGGAAAATTCGCGCATGAGTTTTTTGGCTTTTTGGTGGAACGGCTGCAGGTCGGGATGTTTGACCCGGTATTCACCCGTTAGCTGCTTTACCACAAGTTCGCTATCGAGCCGGATTGCCAGGCGCTCGATTCCCAACTGGCGTGCGCGAATCAGACCGTCAAGCAGGCCGTTCCATTCCGCGACGTTGTTGGTTGCCACCCCAAGAAAGGTGCCAACCTCAGCTAACACACTTCCATCCGCGTCAAGTAACACCGCACCCGAGGCGGCGGGCCCTGGATTTCCACGCGAGCCGCCGTCGGCAAATAGTGTGGCTTGGACTTGGGGGGTAGGAAAGAGCGAATCCATCCCACGCCCCATTCGCCGCGATGCTTAGGGTTGCTTTTGGAATCCGAGCGAGAGGGAGTTTATGCAGTACCGAGCGCCAGATGGTCCGGGTCCGTCATCGAACACGTGCCCAAGATGGGAGTCGCAACGTTTGCACCGCACTTCCGTGCGCTTCATCCCGTGGCTCCGATCCTCAATCAAACGCACGTGCTCTTGCGTCTCAGGATGCGTAAAACTAGGCCAGCCGCAGCCGGAGTCGTACTTTGCGTCGGACGGAAATAGTGGGGCCGCGCATGCACCGCATGTGTACATGCCGGTTGCCTTGTTGTGCAGCAATGCGCCCGAGCCCGGACGCTCGGTGCCCGCCTCGCGCAAGACCGCATACTGCTCGGGGGTCAGCTCGCGACGCCACTGATCGTCGCTTTTTTGCACTTCGGGTTGGATCTGATCGCTCATACGCTTCTTAAACGCGCATTATCTGAAGATGGATTCAGGTGTGCGCCGCATACCGCTGCTGGCCGGGCATCCATTCACAGATACTGCCATCAGCCATAACGAAGGTTTCGCACCCATCGACTTCCGGGTTAAAGTCGCCGTTGCGGGCTTTTGTAGCAGCTTGATCCACTTGCGGATTTTTGCGGGCGGTGGCGCGGGCCTGCGTATAAGAAAATTGAGGGCTTTTGGCCAGCAGATTGAGCGCCGCGGCCAGCGTCTGGGCATCAGTCATGGCGTTTTAGATACGACGGCCCGTGGGTAAGACTTCTTTGTGAATTGGACACGCGCACTTGCGCTATGCTGCCTGCTGGTTTCGAGCGTCCTCGTGGCCGGCCCCGCACTCGCTGGGCAACAGCCCCCTAAGGTTGACCGGATCGTACTGATCGTCATGGAGAATCAGGAAGAAAGCAACATCCTGACCACCTCACCCCAAGCGAGCAGGACGCCTCTGCTCCGGCAACTCGCCCAAGGGCAACGCGTGGCGACAAATTACTACGGCGTGACCCATCCCAGCGAACCGAACTATATTTCGATGATCGGCGGCGATCACTTTGGTATTCAAAGCGATCATCCAAGCTGCTTCACAAGCACCCTCAAACTTCACTGCAACTCGAGCGATGCTCCCAACTTGATCGATTCCTTAGAAGAAAAGCATATTCCGTGGACCGCCCTCATGCAGTCGATGCCAGGACCAGGGTATTTGCGCAGCGCTTACTTCTTTACCAGCACGTATGCAGAAAAGCACAATCCGCTGGTGTATTTTTCGGACATCGCGCATAATCCGCAACGCATGGCACACATCAAGCCGATTGGTGCACCCGATACCGTCAGCCAGTATTTTGCCGATGCTGCTACGGCGCCGCGCTTCGTTTTGCTCGTTCCCGATCTGTGCCACGATATGCACGGTGCTCCATCGTGCAGTGAAAAGGACGAACTGTACAAGGCGTCCGATGAGTACGTCGCTAGTGTGATCAAACGTATCGTTGCATCGCCGGCTTTTACCGAAAACAGCGTGATCATCGTCACGTGGGATGAAGGTAGCACCGATTTAGCCTGCTGCGGTCTGGCGAGTGGCGGCGGGCGCGTTGCGGCCATCGTCATCAAGAAGCACGCGGTGGCATTTCGCTCGCCGGTTTCCTACAACCACTATTCGTTACTTAACACCATTGAAACCGTGTGGAACCTCAAGCGCGTCGGGCGAACAAATGAGCGCAACCCCAACGGGACCTTTCGCTTCGCTCCCATGCTCGATCTCTTAGCCCACTAGACGTCGCCCGTCGGGACACCAAAGCAGTGCTCGTAGCCATCCTGGTCCGTTAATAGGAACTCGGTCTGTCCGTAGCCGCGGTGCGCGATCTCCGAGACGTGAAACCCAAGGGCGCGCAATCGTTCTCTTAACTCGTGGATATCGTTCGGGGCCCAATAAAGGCGAATGCCCTCATAACGTTTCGGCTTGACCGGAGTTCCCGCGCGCCGGTTCAGCATAAAACACAAGCTGTCTTTCCGAAGCATGCAAAACACCAACCTGTCACCTTCGTGCATTTCGAGACTCGCCGAAAACCCTAACCCATCAACCCACAAGCGCAGGCTTTTTTCCAGGTCCAAGCTGGGAATGACCGGGATGCAAGATGTAACGGGCATAGGCGTACCTTTCGGTTTACAACTTCTTGAAAGCCAGGTTGCGGAACGGCGGTCGTACATTCGCTAGATTTGCGCGACCAACTAGAGGAGCCGCTGGCAGACGGTCGTATCC
>JALYIF010000184.1 GCA_030775925.1 Vulcanimicrobiota bacterium
CATCAGAACGCCGCCCGCGTCAAGCGCGCCTAAAATTCCCGGACGCCGACAGTGCGTAAAAACAATAGTGCGGTGAACGTCGGAATAGGCGTTGCACTCGGAGCGGGTCTTGGCCTCGCCCTGTTTCACAACGTCGCCATTGGCGCCGCAATTGGTGCAGCACTTGGGGGCGCGTTCAGCTTTCGTCGCTAGCTACGGTTTGGTGTGGTCCTTGAGGTCTTGGAGCGCTTCCAGCGTGTTGGCGACGTGCTTGTCAGGGTTCATATCGGTGTAGCTGTATACGATTTTTCCCGCCGGCGAAATGACATACGATGTGCGGCTTGCATATTTGGGAGCAAGTTTGATAACTGAGTCGTATGAGTTTGCCACTTTCAACTCCGGATCGGCTGCCACCGCGAATTTGCTGCGGCATTCACTCACCGAAAACTTGTTGAGTGTGTCGATCGTATCGTGTGATACGCCGATTACCGTTGCGCCAAGTGCTTTGTATTTGGCGATCGCTTCGGCGAAATCGTGCGCTTCAATCGTGCATCCCTTGGTAAATGCCGCCGGGTAGAAGTACAAAACGACTGGTCCTTTTTTGAGCGCGGCGGCCAGGTCGAAATCAAACACTTTGCCACCCAGCGATGCTTGCGCGGTGAACGTGGGAGCAACATCTCCGGCTTTTAGCGCGGCAAAGGCAGGCACGCTACATGCCATCGCCATCAAGAGCGCGGCGGCGGAGAAACGGTGGATCATCATCGGCACACCTCATCAAAAAATAGGGACTGCTAGCCTTCGGTCCCTCCAGGTTCACGCCTTTTATGAAGAGTGTCTAAATGTGTGCAGCCGGAACTCCAGCGTCCGCTCCGGAAAGGTACTCTCATGCTCCGTTGGCTTCAAAGACTTGGCGGAATTCTGCTTGCCTGCATTGCCCTTGCTGGGTGTTCTGCGGTTTTAGAAAAAGTGCGCTGGTCGCAGGAGGCCAGTTCCGCCATGCAGCGCGGGCACGATTACAAAGTGTTGGCGGTCGTGGCGGGATCGATGGAGCCGTATGTTCGCGCAGGCGGAGCCGTTCTTATTGATCTATCCTCGTACCGTACGGCAAAGCCCCAGCGGAATGAGGTGATCGCCTTCAGTCCACCGGTGGATTCCTCGCGCGAATTCCTCAAGCGCATTATTGCTGTCCCCGGAGACACGCTTGAATTTCGGCACGGAAAGATCATCGTAAACGGCAAGCAAACGAAAAACTACTCGAATGAAAAGCCGGGCTACGATTTCGTTGTGAGGGGGCATCGATTTTTTGTTGGCGGCATGCCCTTAAGTGCATCAGATGCAAATATTCCGGCGCCGGACGCATGGACCGCTCCGAACAAAATTCCCCCCGGCTGTTATCTCGCCTTCGGTGACAAAATCAACGATTCGGAAGACTCACATATATTTGGTTGCGTACAATTAAACGGAGCATTTTTCAGCGGCCCACTCAAAGGAAAGCCCGCTCACATTTCTGGAAAAGTCGTCAAGGTTCTTTAGATAATCATTATGGATGATGATGAGTGGGGCTCGTACTTCGCTAAGGTTGACGACCAACTGCTTTCGGTCTTCGTCAACCTGTCGATTTTGGAACGTCTTCCCATCGACGATCACCCGGAGCTTTTCTTGTTAACGATCATGTTGCGCCAGCCCGACGCAAATCGCATGACGACCAATTCTGAGGCGGAGACGCTTTGGAAAATTGAACGAGAGGTCGACAAAGCGCTGTCCCCACTGGGCGCCATCAATGTGGGTCGCGCGACCGGCCGAGGGGCACGACAGATTTTCTACCACGCTCGGGCATCAGTTGATCTTGAAAAGGCGATGCGAACCGTTATGAGGCGTCACGCCCCATACCAATCTAGCGTCCTCCAAAAATCCGATCCCGAGTGGTCAACCTACCGCACATTTCTATACCCGACGCCAGAACAAATGCGGTTTATCCTGGAAAGCAAAACAATCGAAGCTCTGCGCCAAGCTGGTGACGAACATTCGGTCCCGCGCATCGTGGACTTTCATGTAGAGTTTCATTCTGAGTCCGACCGCGCAACGTTTGAAACCGAAATCATCGCAATGG
>JALYIF010000185.1 GCA_030775925.1 Vulcanimicrobiota bacterium
CGATGGCGCCGAGCACCTTGATGCCATACCCGGCGTATAGGCCGAGCGGCTCGGTGAGATAGACGCCCAGAATTAGCACCAAATAGTAATAGAGCACGATGGAAACAACCGCAAGCACGGCTGCAGCGAGGTAATTCGATTTCACGCGATCGATCGACGCTTGCAACGCCGCGCCGCCGGGGATGCCGCCGATGGCCGCTGCGGGGATCGTGTAGATCAGAAAATAAAATGCGGCTGCCGATAAGATCAAGCCGAGCGGACCCAGGTACCCGCCCAACATTCCGGCCACATAGATCATAAAGAAGAAGCCAAGCGTCGCCATCAAAATTCCGCCGGCTTTGCGGCGGCCTTCATCCCACGTTTCGCTCAAAGTCGGGCGCCGATTTCGCCACGCCGTTTCTGCAGCGATAATCGCGAGCGCAAACGCAAAACCATCAATGAGGTTGCCAAGCAACCCGATAATTCCAAAATCCCGGCCACCCAATGGATCGAAGATTGGGCCGCTAAGAAAATCGAGTAGGATTTTGACGACGATAGCAACCAGCGGGAAAATGAAGATCACCGGATTGCGCACCAGAACCGATAAGCCCCGCGCGTAAATGGAAACATCAACCTTATCCCGCTGGTTCATTGCTTATCGTGCTCCGTGCAGGGCCGAGCCGCAGCCGCACGTGCGTTCCGCGGGCGTATTGGCGATGATCTTATAGATGGCGTCCTTAACGCGAGCATTGTTGCTGTTAAAGACTTCGATGACGTCCGCGTGTGAAACGGGTTTGATACCGTTCTGTCCTTCGAGCCCAACGTCGTAGTCGGTAATAAGCGAAATATTGACATAGCACATCTCAAGCTCGCGCGCCAGATACGACTCGGGATAGTTCGTCATGTTAATGACTTCCCAGCCCGCGCTTGAGAACCACTTGGATTCGGCACGCGTCGAAAAGCGCGGACCCTGAATGACAACGATCGTGCCACGCTCGTGCGTCGTGATTCCGATCGACTTGAGCGCATCAATGGCGATCGGGCGAAGTTGCGCGCAGTAGGGGTCCGAGAAGCTCACATGCGTCGTAATCGGGCCATCATAGAATGTATCTTTGCGACCGGTAGTGCGGTCGACGATTTGATCGGCCACAACCATGTCGCCGGGTTTGACTTCCGCCTTGAGCGAGCCGCAAGCGGTGGGCCCGATAATACGCGTAACGCCGAGCATTTTCATTGCCCATGCATTCGCACGATAATTAATAGATTGGGGCGGATACTGATGATTTTTTCCGTGGCGGGGTAAGAAGGCCACTTTTTTCCCGGCGATTTCGCCCAGGGCCAGTTTTTCGCTTGGCGCACCGTACGGCGTCTCGATCGTTACTTCGCGCGCGTTCTCGATCAGCGAATAAAAACCGGAGCCACCAAAAACGCCGATCTCGGCGCGTTCTGTCGTTTGCATATTCTCCAATATCTCGGGATAGGTGAGTCTGAAGGCGGGTGTTCGAGGTTCGGAAAGCCTCCCCTCGAAAGGGCCGCCATGAGGATTTTACGACTGATTTGCATCCTGGCCGCCGCCGTGAGTGTGGCCTCGTGCACGCGCGTGCAGACCGCGACCCAAGGAGGCCGCCATACCTGGACGCAGCCCCACACGCTGCGCATCGCCGACACGGCCGAGCCGGATCATTTCAACCCGCTCCTCTCAACCATGGATCTTGTTTACGATTTGGATTCGATGGTCTTCTCGTTTCTGGTCATTGCGGACGATAAAGGGCAACTAATCGGAGATCTCGCAACCGAAGTCCCTTCGCTGCGCAATGGCGGTATCTCAAAAGACGGTCGCACCTACACCTACCATCTCCATCACGGCGTCATGTGGCACGATGGTGTGAAGATGACTTCGCGCGACGTGAAGTTTACCGCCCAAGCCGTCGTGAACCCGAACAATAATACGCTACACCGCGAAGGTTTTGACCGCATCGCAAGCATGGATACGCCGGACGACGACACAATTGTCGTCCATCTTAAAGAGCGTTACCCGCCTTTCTTAACCAAGTTTTTCGCGCCGCTGCAAGAGGGTGGCAAAGGCGTGCTGCCCGAGCATCTGCTCGGAAAACTCCACGACATCAACCAGATCCCGTTCAACGCGCATCCCATTGGGACGGGTCCATTTAAGTTCCAGTCATGGGATCGCGGCCGCCGCATCGTCCTTGTCCGAAACGATGCGTATTTTAAAGGGCGCCCGAAGCTGGAACGAATCATTTACAATTTTGTGCCCGACGATAATGTGATTCTTACCCAGGTACGCACCCACGACATCGACCTCGTAACGTCACCGCCTCCCACACTGTACGACCAATATAAAGCCCTCCCCGATGCCGCGGTGTACCTCGTGCCGTGGAATGCTCAGAACATCTTTATCATTGACGGACAGCATCCGCCCCTGGGCGACGTGCACGTAAAGACTGCTATTGCTATGGCAATTGACTATGAAAGCATCATCCAGAAAATCACGCATGGCGTCGGTACGATAGCGCACGATATCGTTCCGCCGGTGGCCCTCGGATATACCGAAAATCCGCCCTACCATTACGATCCCAAAGCCGCGAATGCGCTCTTGGAAGCCAACGGGTGGAAGATGGGTGCCGATGGTGTGCGCAGCAAAGGCTCGCAACGGCTCGATTTCGTGATGCATATTTCGGTGGGATCGGCAGCCGAGCGTCAGATCGCCGCTTTCTTGCAGCCTGAATTTAAAGCCATCGGCCTCAACATGGAGATCAAGCAATATCCCTACAGTGTGATCTTTTCTCACGAGGGCCCGATCTACCAATACAAGTATGATTTTGCAGACTATTCATACACGCAGCCGTACGATCCGGACAACCTCTTCTACGTGGGTTGCAAATATTGGTTTCCCAAAGGCGAGAATCTCTATGGGTACTGCGATCCGGCTGTTGATGCGGGCGAAAAGGCCGGCGTTCAGACCGATGATCCGGCAAAGCGCGCCGAAATCTACCATGGTACGGAAAAGCGCATTCACGACACCATCCCCTGGATTCCGCTCTACACCATCCGGCGCGTTGTCGTACGCAGTCCGGACTTGCAAAATTTCAGCACTAATCCGTCAAGTACACCGTGGTGGAATATCTGGCAATGGGACATTTAATAACACTTTGCGGCCCGCGGCCTAGTGCGATCGGTCCATTCGCCAGAACTGTAGGC
>JALYIF010000186.1 GCA_030775925.1 Vulcanimicrobiota bacterium
AAGCCGAGTGCTAGATGTTTGGGAAGATACTTGCCGTCTTCGGCATAGCGCGCGCCTTCGAGGAAGACCGCGAATGCTTCTGCGTTGAGCCAAACAGACGTGCTTCCTTCGAGGTCTTTGAATGCAAGCGTGTCGTAGCGCAAGAGCGCGGGTTGCTCGTCCGCACCCATTCGATCTTCGGGCAATTCCGTAACGCCCGGCAAGTCACGCTCATCGGCGACCATGCCCTGCAGTAACTCGAGATCGACCACTTCTTTAAGCGGTTCGGCGAGGATTGGATCTTCAGCAAGCGCGATCATCATCGTGCGCGGCGATACAAAATTCTCGCCGCAGCGTAACGTCTTCGTCGCTGCGCTGCGCATCACCGTAAGCACTTCATCAGAAACCGGAATCTGCTCGATATCCATTAGCCCTTAGTGTTTTTCTTTTGGAACCAACGGCCCTCTACGGAACCGGCGCGGCGAAACTCGCGCACAGACTCCGCATGGCGACCGGCTTTTTTGTATGCGGCGCTCAAATTCATGTGTGCAACTGCGTATTCATCGTTGCTGCGTATCGCCGCTTCGTAATGCACGATCGCTTCATCGAGCGCTCCGTCTTCTAGCAACAGATTGCCGATATTGACCAAGGCGGGTGCAAAGCCGGCCTGGAGCCAGAGGGCCTGCGTAAAATCGGCAAGCGCTTCATCGCGACGGTCTTGATGCACGCGTGCGATGCCGCGCTTGTTATACACTTTTGCCTGATCGCCGGGGGGTGCGGACGAATCCAGCAAACCGGTAAACAGGACTTCGGCTCGCTCAAAGGAGCCGCGCTCGAGCGCCCGGACCGCTACCTGGTATGGAGTGAGGGTCGGGCGCAAAAATGCGGAGAGTTTGCTTAGGTTGAACACTGCCTTCTCTATGTTGACGATCGATGTCTTGACACTTTTCCCCGAGGTCTTTGCGCCGTTTGTGGGCCTGTCGATCGTTGGACGCGCGGTGGAAGCCGGTCTGGTTCAGATCCACTACCACCACATCCTGGATTCCCTGGAGGGAAGGCAGCGAGCGGACGACACCCCGTATGGCGGCGGGCCTGGCATGGTAATTCGAATCGAGCCCATCGCCAAAGCCCTCGATGCGATCATTGCCGATGCCCCCGATCACGAGCAGCGAGCCATCGTTGTCCCCTCCCCGGCCGGCCGGCGCTTCGAGCAAGAGGACGCAGTCCGGTTTAAAACCCTCGACCGCCTGGTTCTGATCTGTGGGCACTACGAGGGCATCGACGACCGCCTCGCTGCATTGTACCCACTCGAAGAGCTCTCGCTGGGTGATTTCGTGCTTACGGGCGGCGAAATACCCGCCCTCGCGATGATGGATGCGACAGTCCGCTTGATTGAGGGAGCCGTCCGCCTCGAATCCCTGAACGCCGAGTCGTTCACAGGTGGGGTGCTGGACTATCCGGCCTACACCCGCCCTCCCCGTTTTCGGGGAATAGACGTTCCAGAGGTGCTTCTCTCGGGCGATCATGCCAAGATCGCCGCCTGGCGCCGCGAGGCCTCCCGGGAGCGAACCCGCTCCCGCCGCCCGGACCTTGAATAGCCCATAAATCCGGTTGCACACAAGCCTCCCTCATGCTAAACTCTCAAGGTTGTCCAGGGGGCCCGGCTTTGTCGTTGCTCCCCACGGTAATGAAACTCAGGCGCACCCTCGGGGTATCGCGCCACATCACTATTAGAGAGTGCGCCTTGGCCCTTTGGGGGCCCCAGCTCCGCTGGGGGGCGCGCAGTCAGACGGAGCGCCTTTCCAAATGAACGTCATCGATCTTCTCGATAAAGAGCAACGCAAAGCCTCAGTCCCGGACTTCCGTTCCGGCGACACCGTCAAGGTGTATTCAAAAATCATCGAAGGCGGCAAAGAGCGCATTCAAATGTTCGAAGGCGTGGTAACGGTCCGCCGTGGCGGTGGTTCTGCCGAGACCATCACGGTGCGGCGCGTTGCTCACGGTGTGGGCGTAGAGAAATCATTTTTGCTTCACAGCCCTCGCGTTGACCGGGTTGAAGTGAGCAAACGCGGTATCGTCCGCCAAAGCCGCCTGTACTACTTGGCAACCAAGATCGGTAAGGCCGCGCGCATTAAAGAGAAGAAAGTCGCCCGTTAGTATCGCCCTGACACCCCTACAACTTCTCGGGCTCATTGTCGTCTTTGCTATAGCGCGAATCGCGATTAGCCTGCGCCCGATTGCAGCGGGCACCCAAGGCCGGCCATCTCCCTTGGCGGTCGCCCGCGAGTACCTCGACGCGTTCATCGTCGCGGGGCTGGTAGCGCTTTTCCTTATAACGTTCGTAGTCAGAACGTTTTACATACCGTCTGGCTCGATGGAGCAAACGCTGCAAGTTCACGACGTCCTGCTCGTCAATGAGTTTGAATATCGCTTCCATCAACCGCAGCACGCCGATATCGTGGTTTTCCCACCACCCATGGAGTCTACCAGCGATTTCATTAAACGGCTGATCGGCGCGCCCGGCGACACGCTTGCTATCCATGGCGGCATCGTTATTCGTAACGGACAGCCGGTGGACGAGCCCTACATCAAAGAAAAGCCGATGTACGAGCTCCAAATTAAGAATTACAACATCTACACCGGTGACTCGGCCGCAACCATGCAGCCCTTGGACCCGGCCAGCGCCAACATTCCGCCACGTGAGATGTGGCAGGCGCCGGATCGCATCCCCCAAGGCTTCTATTTTATGATGGGCGACAATCGCAACAACTCCGAGGATTCCCACATTTGGGGCTTCGCGCAATTGCATGGAACCTTCGCTGCAGGTTCGATTAAAGGCCATAAAGCGGGATTTACGGGCCACGCATTCCTACTGTTCTGGCCGCTCAATCGCATCCGCGTTCTCAAGTAAGCTCAAAGAGTACGGCGCACAGCGTCGAAGAGTGGCACGTGCCTCGGCAACTGCAATGGCGTACGGTCGCAAGCGTAACGCTACAAATCGCTGCCCTCGGAATTCTGGCACTAGCCTTTTTCATGCGGACCCCGCAAGTCTCTGGCCTCTCGATGGCTCCGCACATCGCCTCCGGCGAGTACGTGCTCATTAATACCGTATCGTACCGGCTAGGCCAACCCGAGCGCGGTGACATCGTCGCATTTCGCCACGAGCGCTCGGCTCCATCAGTCTATCTCAAACGTATTATTGGCCTGCCGGGAGACCGCATAGCCATCGCTCACGGCGCCGTCATGCTCAACGGGGCCAAGCTCCAGGAACCGTACGTCCGCTACCCCGATGCCCGGACGTTTGGACAAGTGACCGTCCCTCCGGGGACGTTGTATGTATTAGGCGACAATCGAGCGAACAGCGATGATTCCCGGTTTTGGGGTTTTGTCGATCAACAACAGGTGATCGGAAAAGCCGTGGCCGGCATCTGGCCGCTGATGCGAATGGGAACACTGTGAGCACGGATTTCGAACAAGTAATTCAGTGGTATCCCGGACACATGGTCTCGGCGATGCGCAAGATCGACGAGTACATGAAGCTTATTGATGTTGTCATTGAGGTCATCGATGCGCGCGTGCCACGCAGCGGCGGAAATCCCATGCTCGACGCAATCGCCGGTAAACGCCCGCGCTTGATTGTGCTCAGCCGCGAAGACCTTGCGGACCCCGTTTCTACAATCAAATGGATGACGGCGCTCAACGGTGCGCAACGCCGTGCGGTAGCCGTTAACGGGCGCGAACAAACCAGCGTCGGAAAGGCTAATTTCCACCTCGGGCAACTTGCGGCCTTAAACAAGGGCAATCAGAGAGCAATCGTTGTGGGGCTTCCCAACTCCGGAAAGTCATCAATCATCAACGGACTGCTGCGTCGCGCGGCGGCCAAGACCGAAGACAAAGCCGGCGTTACGCGCAGCACGCAATGGTTCCGGGTTCAACCAAACCTTGAGCTCATGGATACTCCGGGCATCTTGGTTCCCAAGATTGAAACACCCGAAGCACAGTGGATGCTTGCCATGACCAATGCGATACCGCGAGATCGCTACGATCCCGAAGATGTTGCAGAGCGTTTTCACAAATGGCTTAAAGAAAAAACCGAAGGCCGCACACGGGTTCCCGATCTCCAGACCTTTGCTAGTGCACGCGGGTTTTTGCGCAAAGGTAGCACCATCGACATGCACAACGCGGCGCAGTCTTACATCAAAGATTTCAACGATGGAAAGTTTGGCCGCATGACTTTTGAGAATCCCCCGGATGACGGAAAAGCAGCGAAAAACTAAGAACGCCTACGAGCGCGAGCGCCGCCGTCTGCACCGTTTGCATCTGTACGAAAACGGCGCGCGCGAGCGCGGGCATCTCTACATTGGCGGAATCGATGAAGTAGGACGTGGTCCGCTCGCCGGACCGGTCGTCGCCGCGTGTGTTGTCACCGCAGGCCCTCTCATGTTAAAGGGCCTCAATGACTCCAAACAAGTCAAGGCCGAGCTTCGCGCAGAGCTTGCCGAGACGATCAAGTCAACGTGCATTGCCTGGGCACTCGGTGTGGCAAGTGTCGAAGAAATCGATCGCTTAAATATTTATTGGGCAAGTATTCTCGCGATGGAACGGGCCATCGCGGCGCTTGCACGGATGCCAGACTATCTTTTGACCGATGCGGTACGAATCAAATCGTATGCCGGCCCGCAAGAACCTGTTATCAAGGGTGATGCAAAGTGCGCGACCGTGGCCGCAGCCTCAATCGTGGCCAAGGTGTACCGCGACGGCTTGCTTGTTGAAATGGACCGGGTCGACCCGCGGTATGGTTTTGCCGAACATAAAGGATATGCAACGCCAGCGCGCATCGCCGCCCTCAAGGAGCACGGGCCCTGCTCGCACCACCGGTCGGGATTTTGGCGGGTGCGTGACGCGCAACTCGAGCTTGAATTGGCAAGCGTTGCGCAAATCGGCTAGTACTGTCCTCAAGGGCCGCAACGGCGAGGATCGCGCTGCAGCTTTTTTGCAAGAGCGCGGTTATCACGTGATGCAAAAGAACGTACGGCTTCCCGGAGGAGAGATCGACCTCGTCTGTAAGGACGGAGAGACGATTGTGTTTATTGAGGTGAAACTGCGCACCACCGCTTCGTACGGGAGCGCCTTAGCGGCCGTTGATTCCAAAAAACGTGCAACGCTCCGGCGGCTTGCTGCCGACTATCTCCAGTTTGCAGCCCCGCAAGCGCAGGCGCGCTTTGACGTTGTCGCGCTAGACGGCGACCGCCTGATTCTGCACCGGAACGCCTTCTAGTGTTGATGAGCTGATGGAGAATCTCGCCGGGGTTATTCTCGCACAGCGCTACAATCTCGAACGCATGATCGGGCAGGGCGGAACGGCCGACACGTATGTTGCCCGCGATAGTGTTTTGCGCCGCAACGTCGCCGTAAAAATTCTCACCGACCGCTCGGTCGAAGTCCGGCGCCGCTTCCTGCGAGAAGCGCAAGCGATGGCAACCCTCAATCATCCCAACATCGTCGCCGTTTACGATGCGGGCGAGTCCGAGGGCTATGCGTATATTGTCATGGAGTACATCGACGGCAAGACGCTGCGCGAACTCGAAGGCGGGTCGATCTCTTACCACACGGCAATCCGGTTTTTGATGCAAGTGCTCACCGCACTCGAGTACGCTCACAACACCGGCATCATTCACCGCGACATCAAGCCAGCGAACATCATGTCCATCCCCGAGGACGAAGTCGTCAAGCTCATGGACTTCGGCCTTTCACGCCGCACCAGCGACATGACGCAGACGACCAAAACCGGGCAAATCGTCGGTACCATCGCCTATCTTCCACCCGAGCGCTTTTTAAGCAGGCCCGCCGATCCGCGCAGCGATTTGTATTCCGTCGGTATCGTCATGTACGAACTCTTCACCGGTACGGTTCCGTTTCGAAATGATAGCGACGACCTGGTCGCGACAATTTTTTCTCATGTCAACGACACGCCGGCACCACCGCGCCAACTCAACCGGAATATCCCGGTACCGCTCGAGCGTGTCATTGCGAAGGCCATCGAAAAAGACGCACAAAAGCGCTTTCAAACCGCGACGGAATTTCTGGCCGAGCTCAAGCGTCTCATTACGCCTACCTCAACCGCGCACGAAGGGTCGATGGGAACGGGAAACGAGGCGGCGACCATTCCCAGCGCGATCGGCGTACGTCCAGCTTCGATCCCCAATCCTGAATTGCGTGAAGCTTTGGATCGCGCTTTGGGTCCCACGCGAAACCGGAACGATGCATTTAGCAACGTGCTTACCGGAATGCTCGCAACGCGGCGGCGCCGCTACGATGAAGCGAAACGCTGCTACGAAGACGCGTTACACGATCTCAAAACAATGGGCAATCATCTCGAGTTTGCAAAGACCGCTCTCAAACTCGGGATCATGGTGTTGCAAAAAGCGGGTGATGGCATGCGCGAGCGATCTGAGCTTCGCGAGAGCGTGAATCTTCTGCAGCAAGCTGTCGAAATATTCCGCAACGAAGGGTTGATCGAACAGATCGGCGAGGCCGAATACATCATTAATTCGTTGGAACGAACCGCAGTCGAATACTAGCCGGATTATGAAAAAGTCTCGCTTTATCGAAAGCCGTTCTTATGGGCGCTTTAAATTCTTCAACAGTGTTCTTTTTATCGGCTTCGGGCTGCTCATTATTTTCCAAATGGCGCGCGGCATCGGACTGCGCATCGAAGCGCTTTCGGGATACGTGTTGGGTCTAGCACTCATAACGCTGGGAATTTTTCGACTCAAGGCGTTTATCCGGGGCCCCGGCGTGTGATTCACGCCGGCACGGTCCAGATTGCGCCGGCCGGTATCGTGGCCGCGATTGCAATCTTACTGTCGCTGTTCTTCACGCTGTGGTGGATGCTCCATCCGCCCAAAACCAAGGCGGATCTGGCCGCTAAACAGGCAGAGCGACAACTCAAAGAGCAGCTTGGCACATCCATCGTGGTTTTTTCTTCCGATATCCGGTCCGAGCACATGATGGTGCTTGCTTCACGCTTGGCGCGCGGCCAGAGGGGCCGACTGTTGGCCGCCTACATTATCGAGGTCCCCTTTACGCTACCCACCCTCGCGGAGATGCCTGAGGAAGACCGCGCGGCCCTCGACATCCTGGCGGCCGCCGAGGCCATCGCTAAGAACCACAATTGCGAAGTCCAGACCGAGATCATTCACCACCGGCAAACCAGCCAGGCAGTGCTCGAACTCGCGAAGCGCGAGAAGGCCCAACTCATTATCATGGGCTCCTATCGCGAGGGGAAATACAGCGGGGCTCCCCTCAGCCGTACGATTGAATCAATCGCGGCGAATGCAAAGTGCGACGTTCTTATTGGCGTGGAAGGCAAGCACGGAACGCTACTGATGGATGAGCCCGCTCTTCCAATGGGCGGAACTCCGGGGACCTAAACGAACGTATCTCCTTCGCACGCCATCCTGACTGGCTGTACCATTGCGCCCGGAGGTATTATGCAGACTTGGTCCCGCTATTTTTCACTGGTACTCGCAGCAATTTTTTTAAGCGCGATGCTTCCAGGAACCGCTACGGCTTCTCCCGCAGCTCTGAACTCTTTTGATGAAGCCTGGAGCAAAATCAACGACTACACCGTCGTCCTTAAGGCCCACGAGATTTCCGGTGGCAATACCCAAGATCGCGTCTACAATTATTTTTTCCGGAAGCCACATCAGGCGAAAACCGATATCGTTGACGGCGATGGACGCGGCGGCGGCGGCGTATGGAATGGTGGAGATCAAGTGAGCGGCCATCAAGGCGGCTTTCTCTCGCGTTTTCACCTCAAGGTCGGATTGCACGATCGCCGCGCCGTTTCGATTCGCGGCTACACGTTGCCCGACGGCCTTTTCAATAGCATTGTCGGGCACTATAGAAC
>JALYIF010000187.1 GCA_030775925.1 Vulcanimicrobiota bacterium
CGGCACTGCCGTGCGGCACTTCGATGGTCATCTTGTGGCAGTTATAGTAATTGCTGATCTCCTCAAGTTTGTCCAGCAACATGCGACCCGCGCCGTGCCGCCGGAACTCGGGGCGAACGATGACGCCCTCGATATGCGCGAGGGAAGCTGCAATCCGTACACGCGCAGCGCCGACGATCGCCTCGCCATCTTTGGCCGCTACATCGTGCGTCTGCTCGTGCCACACGACGCTGAAATTCCAGAACGTGCTGCGAGCCTCGCGCTCGACCTCCCGAAAATACTCCGTGACGGACTCGTCGTGAATGCGAATGATATCAACGGGCAACGGCAGCGATCTCCGTTTCAACATCCAAGAGCAAGTTGTCGTACGCGGCAATCACTCGAATGGCATACTTCTCTTCAAGCTCTCGCGCGAGGCGATGCGGGTCTTGTTCGAGCAGTTTGGTACCGAAGTGCGAGAGCACCGCAACCTTCGGGCGGATGCCTTCAATCAGCTTGCATGCATCATCAAACGTGAGGTGATCGACATCCATGGAGTCGCGGTAGCGCAGAATATTCATGATCAGAACGTCGGGCGCATGGCTTGCATAGTCGGCTACGAGTCCTTCAAAGAAACGTCCGCATGGCAAATACGAAACCGTATGGCCGCCATAGCGAAAATGCAGCCCGTATGTTTCGACGGCATGAATGTGTTTGATCGAAGAACGAATCTCAACTTCACCCACGCGATAGGGTTCGCTCTGTTCGCGTAGCGTTTCAATACGCTCAACGAACCGCTGCACGTACGGAAAGACCACGGCATCGCCGTGCATCGCATCGTGCGGCGCGAGCAAGGTGCCGCGCTTGCGGAAACCACCGTGCGTCATGGCTTCAATCATGATGTTGATGTCATTGCTGTGATCGAGATGCTTATGCGAGAGTATCAGCGCATCCAATTCACCAGGAGCGCACGGCGGCACATGCGAGAGCGCCCGTACAAGTGCTCCCGGGCCGGGATCAACGTGAATTTGCGTCTCACCAAAACGCATCCACATGCCGCCCGAGGCGCGAAGCTGCCGGGCCACCACAAAACGTGCGCCCCCGGTGCCGAGGAACAGGATGGAAGAACTCATATGCTGCGCGGACCCAACCAGTCGAGCAGCAAGGGAAACAATTGTGCCTTTGCGGGTTTGCCGGCAACCATTCCAATATGGCCGCCACCGACATCTTTGTAAGTGATGTCTTTTGAGCCTAGCGCGTATTGGAGTGCGCGCGAAGAGGCTGCGGGAACGATGGCATCCCCAGGCGCCGCCACCACCAAGGCCGCGGCTTTAATATCGCGGGCATCGATCTTGCGGCCGCCGATTTTTATCTCGCGAGACATCAGGCTGTTCTCTTGATAGAACCACTTGATCCATTCGCGGGCCGCTTGACCGGGAAAGGCCGTCCAATCGCTTGCCCAGCGATCCATCGCGCGAAACGATTCCGACGCTGCCATATTCTCGTACTGGCGCGAAAAAGCAAGCGCGGCGCGGGTTTTAGCGGTCGGACGAAGCATCGTAAACACCGTCTCGACCAGATGCGCGGGCACGTTCCCAAACACCTCGGTGATCCGGTCGACCTCCAGGTACTGGTCTTTGCACCAGTGCGCGAGGACGCCACCTTCGGCGAAGTCGTACGGCGCCGCGAGCGTAATCAGATTGTCGCGCTTCCCGAGTTTGTTGAGCCCGCTCCAAAGCACGCAGAGCGTGCCGCCCATGCAATAGCCGAGCATCGTGAAATGTTTGGAATCGCTGAGTGCTTTGACCCGCTCGACCGCGCGCTCGATGTAGTCCGTTACGATGGTATCGAGCGAAAGACTCGCATCTTCTTCGCCGGGTAATCCCCAGTCGACCAGATACACATCGTATCCAGCCTCACACAGGGTGCCAATCAGCGACGCGTTTGCCGAAAGATCCAACACGTAGGAGCGGCTAATGAGTGCGGGGACACACAACACCGGCTTCGCAAGCTCGCGTTGCGAAGCAAATCGCAGCAGCGACATTTTTCGATGCTGGAGAACTACGTCATAGGGCGTAATTCCAAAGTAGCTTAATGAAAGACCACCGGCAAGC
>JALYIF010000188.1 GCA_030775925.1 Vulcanimicrobiota bacterium
TGGTCTTCGCGATCATTATCGTCTTAGTCGGCGCCTATCAGGGCCTGGGTACGCGAGGCGGGGCAGCGGGCGTGGGCAAGTCAACCACCGGCGCGGTGGTTACATCGATTATTGGTATTTTCATCTCGAATTTCATCATGTCGTATATGCTGTACGGTGGAGCCCATTGAGTAAGGTTATCGCGCGTCTGGACGACGTCACCATGCGGTACGGCGACAAGGTCATTCTGCAAAATTGTTCGCTCGATGTGGTTGAAGGCGCGATTACCTGTATCATCGGACTATCCGGTGCCGGTAAATCCACGATCTTGCGCCTCCTCAATGGCCTACGAAAGCCCGATGAGGGACACGTATACGTCAAGGGCGTCGATATTTGCCACATGCCCGAAACAAAACTTATCAACTTTCGAAGTGCGATCGGATTTGCATTCCAGTTCGCTGCGCTCTTTGACAGTATGACCATAGGAGAGAACGTTTCACTGCCGCTACGCGAGCATACCTCAATGAGTGAAGATGAGATCAAGAAGACCGCGTATGCGACTTTGGAGAGCGTCGGACTCGAGACAACCTTTGATAACTTTCCGAGCGAGCTGTCCGGGGGCATGATTAAGCGGGCCGGGTTTGCGCGGGCCGTTGTGACGAACCCCGATATCGTCCTCTACGACGAACCGACCACCGGGCTCGACCCAATCGTCACCCACTTGCTGACCGATACAATCAAGCGCTTACGAGCACAACTCAATGGGACAGCTGTAGTTATCTCGCACGATTTACAGAGCATTTATATGATGGCCGATTACATCGGGATGCTTTTTGAGGGGGCCATTATCGCCTATGGCACGGTCGAAGAGCTAAAAAAATCGATGAATCCGATCGTCCAGCAATTTCTACAAGGCAGCGAAGTGGGGCCTATTCCCCTCTAAAGGGAATAAGGGAGGCATATGTCCAGACAAGCACAGGTTGGCGCGTTCGCGATTCTTGCATTACTCTTGCTTTTCGGTGTGTTTTTTATTATCACCGATTTTGCTACGCGGCACACCGGGTACCGGATTGGAGTCCACTTCAATTCCGCCGCCGGCCTTCATTCGGGGGCATTGGTTTACTTCAGCGGCGTTACGGTCGGGACGGTTGACTCCATCGTGCTCATGGCGGATAACACCGTTGACGTGGTGCTGGCGATCAACAAAGACGTCGATATTCCCAGAGACTCTAAATTCTTGATTCAGGCGCCGCTGACAGGCGACCCTAGCCTCTTAATTGTGCCGCCGCTGCCGCCACGCCGTGCCGCAGGCACAGTTGGACCGACGCCGGCTCCGGCTGCTGTTCCCGTGCTGGAACGACGCTTGCTTCCGATCGACCAGCAGCCTCAAGGTACCAACAGTGCCACCATTGCAGATTTATTAGAACAGGGGCAAGGAGAAGTCCGCCGCTTAGACGCGATGCTCGCGGATTTGCAGCAACGCGAGCCACGGATGTTGGCAACGTTGCAGAATGCCATGAACAATGCAAACGACTTAACCTTGACGGCAAATCGATCGGTGCAACAACTTTCGGGCCAAGCGACGCAGATTGCCGACAGCTTGCAGCACACGCTCGATCAAGCTAGCGCCAATGTGGTGCAACTGACCGGGACGCTCAATACAACGGTCGCGTCGAACTCCGGCAAAGTTAGTACGTTGCTGACCAGCTTGAATAGCACGGCCATTTCGCTCAACCAATCGGTTGATTCACTTAAGAGTTTGGCGACCAATCGAGAAATGAAGCAAAACATCCTCGATACAACCAAAAACATCGCGCAAACGACGCAAACAATTGCTTACCTCACCAGCGACTTACGCCAAATTACGGGCAACCCGGCCACCCAGGCGCAACTGCGAGACACAGTTGCTAATTTGGATGCAACGATGGAAAAGGCGAACTCTTTGCTCGGAACGCTTGGCGGCCAAAGCCACGTCTACGGTGTTGACGCGAATGCAACGCCGTATCCCGTAACGTATCCGAATGGAATCCCTCCAGCGGGAACGCCGCCAGGCAGCA
>JALYIF010000189.1 GCA_030775925.1 Vulcanimicrobiota bacterium
AACCTACACGACCGGTATGGCCGGCGCTGCATGGGCACGAGGCGTCACGACGCTGGGCGACGGCAGCCTCGCGTTCAAGCGCGATGGCGCGTCAGTCTTTGTTGCCATGATCGGCATGATCGTTGTCGGTGTCATCGCCGCGTTCTTGTCGTTCTTCACGTTAGGCCTCTCGATCTTGGCCTATCTGGTTCTGTTCCTTTACACGATGGCTTCAGCTATTGTCGGCGAGCGGCCGGGAATTGAAGCGATGCAAGAGTCGGTGCGTATCGCTATGCGCCGAATCGGCCCGACGCTTATCACCGTTGTCTTGATCGCCGTGATCTCGGTCGTCACCGGCATGATTGCGGGCCTACTCCACTTCGCGCCTTTGATCGGCCCGATTTTCTCGGCGGTCATCACCCAAGCGGTCGTTGCGTATTTCACGCTGGTCATCGTGGGAGAATATCTCGCATTCCGTGGGGACGCGGTGCCGACCGCTCCCTCGTCTTCGTACACGCCGCCTCCGCCTTCTCAACCTCCCGTGGTGTAACCCACTCAACAAACAGGCCCGGCCGGCCGCAACATATCCGGTGGCGCGCGGGTTATAAGGAACGATGGCAGATTCAACTCTGCGTGCTTCCGACAATGGAGCCAAGCCCCGCGGGCTTGACTCCATTGTTATCAAGGGAGCCCGCGAACACAACCTCAAGAATATCGACCTCACGCTTCCTCGTAATCAGCTCATTGTGGTTACGGGCCTAAGCGGATCGGGGAAGTCTTCGCTTGCGTTTGACACAATTTACGCCGAAGGCCAGCGCCGGTACGTTGAATCGCTTTCATCATACGCCCGGCAATTTTTGGGGCAAATGGAGAAGCCTGATGTGGACTACATCGAGGGGCTTTCTCCAGCTATTTCGATCGATCAAAAATCGACGTCGCGCAATCCTCGCTCCACCGTTGGCACCGTTACCGAAATTTACGACTACTTGCGTTTGCTCTATGCGCGCATCGGAATTCCGCATTGCTATAAATGTGGCCGCCAGATCAGTTCGCAAACCAGCGAGCAAATTGTGGACGCGATTATGGAGCTGCCTGAGGGCTCGCGCGTTCAAATTCTCTCTCCGGTGATCCGCGGTCGTAAAGGTGAATATACCAAACTCTTCGAGGAGATCGGCAAAGAGGGCTTCGCGCGCGTGCGGGTCGACGGAGAACAAAAAGAGCTGCGCGAGAAGATCGTGCTTGACAAGAAACGCAAGCACACGATTGAAGTCATTGTCGATCGTTTAGTAATGAAGCCGGATGTGCGCAAGCGCCTCACCGATAGCGTCGAGACGACGCTGCGCTTATCAACCGGAATCGTCACCGCACTGGTCGAGGAGCCCAAAAGCAAAGGGACTCGCGAACTGACTTTTAGCGAAGCCTTTGCCTGCGTTGATTGCGGACTCTCCTTTGAAGAGCTAGCACCGCGTCTGTTCTCCTTCAATTCGCCGTACGGTGCGTGTCCGGGTTGCAGCGGGCTCGGCGAAAAAATCGAAATCGATCCATGGAAAGTCATCCCCGACCGTACGAAATCGATTCAGGACGGTGCGATCGTTCCGTGGAGCAAGTCGCTGGGCGCCGGTCGCTTCCCCTCGATGAATCCCTACTATTTGCAGCAGCTCGAACGCGTGCTGCGCAGCCGGCGTGTCAAGACCAGCACCCCGATAGAGAAGATGCCGGATGATGTGGTGGACATGGTTCTATACGGAACCGATCGCGAGCAAAGCTTTACCTACGAATCGAAGAGCGGATACGAGTGGAGCTATAAAGCGACGTTTGAAGGCGTCGTCAATAACTTGCAGCGGCGCTATGCGGAAACAAGCAGCGAATACGTTAAAGAAGACATTGAAAAATATATGTCGGCCTCAACGTGCCCGCAGTGCAAAGGCGCTCGCTTAAAACCTGAAGCCTTGGCGGTAAAGATTAACGGCGCGAGCATCACCGACGTTACGCAGATGTCGGTCGAACATGCCGTAAAATTCGTCAATGACTTCAAGCCAACGCAACGCGAAGAACTGATCGCGCAACAAATTCTCAAAGAGGTGCGTGCACGTCTGGGCTTTCTTTCCAATGTAGGCCTGGATTATTTGGCGCTGTCCCGTTCGGCAACGACGTTGTCGGGCGGAGAGTCGCAACGCATTCGATTGGCGACGCAGATTGGGTCTTCGCTCGTGGGCGTCTTGTACATTTTGGATGAGCCGTCGATCGGACTTCACCAGCGCGACAATGACCGGCTGCTTGCGACGCTCAAAACCTTACGCGATTTAGGCAACACGCTCATCGTTATCGAACATGACGAAGACACGATGCGCATGGCCGATTTGGTCGTTGATATCGGTCCCGGCGCCGGTGCCGAAGGCGGCGAGGTGCTTACCGTCGGGACACTTGATGAGGTCATGAAGAACCCAATTTCGCTCACTGGTGCATACTTATCGGGTAAGCAGTTCATTCCAATTCCCAAGCATCGTCGCAAACCGCGTGCGTGGCTGCACGTGAAAAACGCAAAGGCGAATAACTTGCAAGGGCTCGATGTCGATTTTCCGATCGGCGCATTTGCCTGCGTGAGTGGCGTGAGCGGCAGCGGCAAGTCGTCGCTTGTGAATCAAGTTTTAGTCAAAGCCCTCAATCAACATTTGCACCACCAGCCTGCGGGCGGAACCTACGGTACGGTTAAAGGCGCGGATGCGTTGGATAAAATGGTCGTTATCGATCAATCGCCCATTGGACGCACCCCGCGTTCCAACCCGGCTACGTACACCGGCGCGTTCGATCAAATTCGTGAGCTATTCTCGATGGTACCGGAATCAAAAATGCGCGGGTACAAGCCGGGCCGCTTTTCTTTCAACGTAAAAGGCGGCCGTTGCGAAGCGTGCGAGGGCGATGGGATCATCAAGATCGAGATGCACTTTCTGCCCGATGTTTACGTGCCGTGCGAAGTTTGCAAAGGCAAGCGCTATAACGCTCAGACCCTGGAAGTAAAATATAAGAATAAGACGATCGCGGACGTGTTGGAGATGCGGGTCGATGAAGCAAGTGAGTTTTTCTCCAGCATTCCGCGCATTCACAATAAGCTCAAGACGATCTGCGAAGTGGGCTTAGGGTATATTAAGATGGGCCAACCGGCAACCACGCTCTCGGGTGGCGAGGCCCAGCGCGTGAAGCTGGCAACCGAACTGTCGCGACGCTCGACCGGGCGCACATTTTATGTTTTAGACGAACCAACCACGGGGTTACACTTCGCGGACATCCACAAACTGCTGGAAGTTCTGCAGCGGCTCGTGCAGACGGGGAACACGGTACTGGTCATCGAGCATAACCTCGACGTGATTAAAACTGCTGACTATCTGATCGATCTCGGTCCGGAAGGCGGGGATCGCGGCGGGACGATTGTTGCCACCGGAACGCCCGAGCAAGTGGCTGCCAACAAAAAGTCATACACCGGCGCGTACTTGGCCGAGGTGCTCAAAGATCAGCGCGCCGTGGGCCACCATCCCATCAATCACGGGGCGCTCGATGCACTCGCGGCCCAAAATATGCACGCCCTTGAGGATCTCGCGAAGGGAGAGCGCGTCGCCGTCGAAGCGTAGGCGTAATGACGAAGTTCAGTGTCCTCATGTTGGTATGCTCCGATTTAGAGCGGTCGCGGAAATTTTACCGCGATATCCTGAACTTAAAGGTGAAGACCTCGAACGACCGGTGGGTCGATTTTGACCTGGGCAACGGCGCTTCGCTCGGCATCCACGAAAAAACCGAGCTCCTGGCCGTACGCCCCGGCTCGTTGCAGCTTGGGTTTACGGTTGATGACGTCGACAACTTCGTAGCGGACGCGCGGACACTGGGCGTTCCCGTTTTCCAAGACCCCTATGACGACACGTTCGGCCGAGTCGCCATTATCGGCGATCCTGACGGATATCCGGTGCAGGTGGTTGGCGATCGTAAAAAACGCCGCTAAGCAAATTGCTGCCCTAAGGGCGCAGATCGAAGCCGCGAATCACGCGTACCATGTCCTGGATGATCCGCAGATCACCGACGCACAGTACGATCGCCTCCTTCGCGAACTCATCGATCTGGAAGCGCTGCACCCGGAACTGGTAACTGCGGCGTCGCCCACACAACGCGTCGGGTCCGTCGCATCGCAAAAATTTTCAGCCTACCAGCATGCGCGTCCGATGCTGAGTCTCTCCAATGCGTTTGATGCGCAAGAGTTGCGAGCCTTCGATGCGCGCATTCGAAAACTTACGGGCGTCGCCGTGCCGTATGTTGCTGAGCTGAAAATTGATGGCCTTGCGATTTCGCTGCAGTACGACGAAGGGACTCTCGTGCGCGGAGGTACGCGTGGCGATGGCCGAACCGGTGAGGAGGTAACGTCCAATCTGCGTACGGTTGCGCCAATACCCCTACGGCTGCGCTCCAGCGCGCCTCCGCCATTTCTTGAAACACGCGGCGAGGTGTACTTGCGCAAGAGTGACTTTGCGGCAATGAACGCGCGGCGCGAAGAGGCGGGCATGCCCGCGTTCGCAAACCCTCGGAACGCGGCGGCAGGTGCTGTGCGACAACTCGATCCGCGCCTCACCGCAGAGCGCAAACTGTCGTTCTTTGCCTACAGCATCGGCAACGTTGAGGCGCTCGCGCAGATAAAGGGACAGTTCGAGGCGCTTGCCTATCTGCGGGAATCGGGCTTTCCGGTGAACCCGCACGTGAGAAGATGTGCGAGTATCGAGGACGTGATCGCCTACTGCGCGCAGTGGGAAGAGCGCCGCGATGAGCTTGACTATGAGATAGACGGCGTGGTTGTCAAGGTTGACGATCTGGCAACTCAAGAACGCCTAGGAAATGCTGGTAAAGATCCGCGTTGGGCGACGGCATATAAATTTAAAGCCCGCGAAGCGCGGACAAAACTGCTCGATATTGTGATCACCGTTGGACGCACCGGTACGCTCAATCCGAACGCCGTGCTGGAACCCGTCGGAATCGGCGGTGTCACCGTGCGCAACGCAACGCTGCATAACCAAGAATATATTGCAGCCAACGATATCCGCGTTGGTGATACGGTGACGGTCGTACGCGCGGGTGATGTTATTCCGCGTGTCGTCGGGCCCGTCATAAGCGAGCGAAAAGGGAATCTAAAACGGTTTGTAATGCCGGATCAATGCCCGGTGTGCGGTGCCGACGTGGACCATCCGGAAGGAGAAGCCATGTCGCGATGCACCAACGCCGCATGCGCAGCGCAGGTATTGGAACGCGTGAAGCATTTTTGTTCGCGCGGAGCGATGGATATCGAAGGGGTGGGTGACGTACTGTGTGCTGCACTTGTGGAGCTGGGGCTGGTCAAGAGTTTGGCTGATGTCTTTACCCTGCGCGCGGAAGACCTCCAGCGTATCCCGCGCACGGGCGAAAAGACGGTGGCCAATGTGCTTGGAAACATTGAGTCCTCAAAGACCGCGGGGCTTGCGCGCTTACTTACGGGCCTTGGTATTCGATTTGTCGGTTCGCAGACGGCCCAGATTTTGGCTGACGACTTTGGCTCCATTCAAGCAATTCAGGACGCTGAGCCGGACGAACTCCTGCGCAGTGAAGGCATCGGTCCCGAAGTGGCGGGTAGCGTTCATTTATTTTTTCAACAACAGGCCAATCGTGAAATGCTCCAGCAATTTGCGCAAGCCGGCGTGCTTATGAGCGCACCCAAGCGCGTTCGCGTGCAAGGCGCGCTTTCGGGGAAGACCTTCGTATTAACCGGAACGCTCGATGGAATGACGCGCGATGAAGCAACGGCGCTCATTCAAAATGCCGGCGGCAAAGTAACCGGCTCGGTCAGTAAGAAGACGGACTATGTTGTGGCCGGCGTCGATCCGGGCAGCAAATACGCCAAAGCGCAGGAGTTGAAGATTCCGATTTTGGACGAAACTGCGTTACGAAAGCTCTGTAGCTAGGGACACCCCTAGAAGCGTGCTTGCAAAATTTGGATACCTTCGCGACCAGGTCGACGAGCGCGATCATATTTTCGTCCCGGACGAGGGTAATGCCGCAGTGTTGCCAGCGCACGTGGATCTCTCCAAGACCCCGTATGAACCACCCATCTACGATCAGCGACCATTAGCAAGCTGTTCTGCACATGCAATCGGTGCGATGATTGCATTCGTTTGCGCAAAAGAAGGGCTCGCGAGCTTCGCGCCTTCACGGCTCTTCATCTATTTCAACGAACGCAAAATCGAAAATACAATTCCACAAGACTGTGGCGCACAGATTCGTGACGGCATGAAATCCATCGCTTCGTCCGGCGTTTGCGCTGAGGAGCACTGGGGATATGACGCCGCAAAGTTTGCCGAGCCGCCGCCGCAGGATCCGTGCTATACCAATGCCCTGCAGTACCGTGCGATCAGGTATTTCCGTATCTCCGGCGGCCTGCCAGAACTTAAAGCGTGTCTCTCGGCCGGATATCCATTGTCTTTGGGATGAGCGTGTACTCGAACTTCAGTACGCAGCAAGTTGCGCAGACCGGCGTCGCCAGCTTACCTAGTGCACAAGATACATTGCTTGGCGGTCACGCAGTAACCGCAGTCGGTTACGACGATGGGCAGCAAACATTCCGTATTCGCAATTCCATTGGCGCTACATGGGGGATGAAGGGCTATTTCACGCTTCCCTATGCATTTCTGGAATCGCGCCATCTCGCGGATGACTTTTGGACGTTGCGTTCCTTGGCAGAACCTTCTGCGCGCGACCAACAGTTTGCCACTCGTTAGCAAACGCCAGCTTTTAGAATAAGGACAATTCGGGCGGCTCGAAAGGAGCGATGCACGCGGCGGTATCGTTTTCCGGGCTATTAACGACTGGATCAACCATGAAACTATCCAGCAAGTCATCGGGGTAAGGCTGCAAGAGCACCTGCAAATCGTCGGGTGTCTCTGTTGAGAGCCAACGCTCTGGTTGCGCCAGCATCACGGGCATGCGATTGTGTGATTGCAAAACGGTTGTATTAGCCTGCGTTGTGATAATGACGGCATGCCGCTT
>JALYIF010000190.1 GCA_030775925.1 Vulcanimicrobiota bacterium
ACTCATTACGTTCTGAGCCAATTCAATCGGGGTTTAGGGTGAGAACCATCCACTGGGCTCGACGGCAAGATTCACGTTGATTTGCTTTACCTCGGTATAGGCGTCGAACCCATACGTACCCAATTCCCGCCCAATTCCGGATTGTTTATAGCCTCCCCAAGGCGCCTCGTTGTAGGTAGGGTGATACGTGTTGATCCAAGTGATCCCGGCGCGCATCTTCTTAATCACGCGGTGCGCCTTTGCAACGTCACTTGTAAAGACGGCAGCGGCTAGGCCGAACACCGTGTCGTTAGCTAGGTTTATTGCCTCGGCTTCAGTTTTGAACGTTTGAACGACGAGCACAGGCCCGAATATCTCTTCTTGAACGATGCGCATTTTTGGTGTCGTCTGGGTGAAGATCGTCGGCAGTAAGAAGTTGCCACCTTCATGCGTTCCTTGCGGCTTTTCCCCACCACATGCAAGGTGCGCGCCTTCTGCAATGCCAATGGCAATGTACTGCTCCACCTTTTGCAAATGTTGTAGCGAGATGAGCGGACCCATCTCGGTCCGCTCGGCAAACCCATCGCCGACGCGAATTTTTTTCGCTCGCTCGACAAGGCGCTCTACGAACCGGTCGTGCAGCGACTCCTCAATCAGCAAGCGCGAGCCAGCCGAACAAACCTGGCCGGCGTTGGCATAAATTCCAAATAGCGCGTAGTCGATCGCCGTCTCAAAATCGGCGTCCGCAAAAACGACGTTCGGCGATTTTCCGCCCAATTCCAGGGAGATTTTCTTCAGATTCCCCGCCGCTGCACGCATAATCGTACGGCCGGTAACCGTGCCTCCCGTGAAGGCAATTTTGTCGACGAGATGGCTCTCAGCGATGTGTGCTCCGACAGTTGCGCCCGCGCCGAGGACGACGTTCACGACACCCGTTGGGAATTCAAGCTCTTCCATCAACGCCGCTAAACGGAGCGCGCTGAGTGGCGTTAGCTCCGATGGCTTTAAAACGCAGGTGTTGCCCGCAGCCAAAGCTGGCGCAAGTTTCCATACGGCCATCAGCAGTGGGTAGTTCCAAGGCACGATTTGCCCGCAGACGCCGAGTGGTTCGCGAACGGTCATCGTTTGCGACGGCGCTGGGACCTCGAAGGTTTGTCCGTGCGGTTTGGTTGCCAGACCAGCGTAGTACCGGAAGCAATTCGCCGCATCGGCTACGTCGTATTGCGTTTCCCGCAACGGCTTCCCATTGTTCAGGGTGTCGATCTTCGCAAACTCTTGCGCATGCGTTTCGATCTTCTCCGCTAAGCGGAAGAGCAGGAGCGCCCGGTCGTGCGCGCTGAGCGTAGCCCAAGGCCCGGCATCGAAGGCACGCCGAGCCGCCTCAATTGCCATTTGCGCATCCTGAGGGCCGCCTTCCGCAACCTTCACAATGCCGGCGCCAGTGCCAGGGTTTAGTAGTTCGCGCGTAGTGCCGTCTGAAGCACCAACCCATTTGCCATCAATAAACATCGCCGCAGCACCGCCAGTGCGGCGGATTCCCTTCAGGATGTCGTTATCGTGGCTTGACTGCGAGCGCGTGAGAGTCTCCATACTGCGTTACCCCGTTTTTGCTAATGCGGACATGGCGGTGAGTGAGTCTTTAAGGGCGGAAATGACGTAATCTGCTTGTTTTTCGGTTATGGTAAGCGGGGGTTCGAAGCGGATGACACGTGCGTTTACAAGCGTGCCGGAAACTAAAACGCCGCGCTCGAGCATCAGGGACGCGAGTTCGAATCCAGCCTTATCACTCACGAATTCAAGGGCCATCAGCAAGCCGACCCCTCGGGCATCAACCACAATTGCACTATGTCCCTGAATCGCATCGCGCATGCCGCTCAACATGCGTTCGCCCATAACCCCGGCACGCTGCGGCAACTTTTCCTCAATCAAAACATTGATTGTTGCGATCGCCGCCGCACAGGCAAGGGGGTTTCCACCGAATGTCGTTGTGTGCAAGAACGGGTTCTTGAACAATTTAGAAAACACGGCCTTCGTGCCGATGCAGGCGCCTGCCGGTACTACTCCTCCGCCGAACGCTTTCGCTAAGCACAATAAATCCGGTGAAATGCCATACCGTTCGCACGCAAACATCGTACCGGTGCGCCCCATGCCGGTTTGCACTTCATCTAAAATCAGCAGCGCGCCGTACTCATCGCACAGGCGGCGCACGCCTTTAAGATAATCTTCTGCCGGAATATTGACGCCGCCCTCGCCCTGAATCGGTTCGAGCAATACCGCTCCGACATCTTCTCCGACCATTTTGAGTGTATGAAACATGCGTCGGAGCGCTTCAATATTGTTAAACGGAACGTGTTCGATGTTCGGCAACATCGAGCCGAAGGGACGCCGGAACTCGGCCTTTGCGCTGGCCGACAACGCGCCGTAGCTCTTCCCATGAAATCCCTTGGTGGCAGCCACAATTGTTTGCTTGCTGGGATCGTATGCGCGGGCAAGTTTTAATGCAGCTTCGATCGTTTCCGTGCCGCTATTACAAAAGAAAGCGTAATCCAAACCCGCGGGAGTAAGCATCGCTAGCGTCTTAGCAAGCATCGCGCGCAACGGATCCAGCAGATCCTGGCTGTGCAATGGTTGACGCCGCATCTGATCGGTGACGGCTTTTATAACCTTAGGATGGCGGTGGCCGACGTTGAAAATACCGAAACCGCCCAGACAATCGATGTACTCACGTCCATTGACGTCGCGATAACTGTTGGGTCCGGCATCTTCCCACTCGACGACGGCCGATGCGGCGTCCGTCTTGGCCGCCTTGCGGTAGTCCAAAAATCCGGGATTCACGTGGTCGCGAAACGATGTGACCGTTTCATTGGTAATCCATTTCGCGTCCTCGGGCGTGATGTCGCTTTTTGCGATTAAATCTAAGACTGTGTTCGTATAGGCATAAGCGTCTGGATATGTGCGTTCACTAATTTTTCAATTACCTCTAGCTGTGAGTGCGATTTCTAGGCTACGTGTAAAGCGCCCGAGCGCTTCTTGCAGATCCGCGGGTTCAATAACGAGCGGGACCAAAAATCGGATGACATGGCCGCGCCCGGCGGTTAAAAGAAGCAATCCGTTCATTCGCGCTTGCTCCACGACACGCGCCGCTAAGCTCGATCCATCGGGTGCCGCCGCAAACTCCACGCCGATCATCGCGCCAACACCCCGAACGTCTACGATCTGCGAGAATTGCCGGGCCAGCGCATCCAGGTGGTCTCGAATCGTATTCGCGATCGTCCGGCTTTTCTCCAGTAGGCGTTCTTCTTGGAACACGTCGAGGGTGGCCAAGGCAGCCGCACAGGCAATGGGGTTCCCCGCAAACGTCCCGCCCAAGCCCCCCGGAGAGGGGGAATCCATAATTTCGGCCTTTCCAATCACCGCCGAGATCGGAAGCCCTCCAGCCACCGACTTTGCAATCGTTATTAAATCGGCTTCAATCCCAGAGTGCTCGATCGCAAAATATGTTCCGGTTCGGCCGAATCCCGTCTGTATTTCGTCCGCGATAAGCACGATACCATGTAGATCTGCCAAGGAACGTAATGCTCGCAAAAATTCCACCGGCGCGGGCACGAAACCGCCTTCACCCAGGACCGGTTCGATGATAATTGCCGCTATCGTATCCGCCGGCACTTGAGTGGCGAACAGTTCATGCAGGGCATCCAAAGCGCGTTCACTCGTCCAACCCCGAAACTCGTCCGGATATGGGGCGTGATAGACCTCTCCGCAATAGGGTCCAAAATGCTGCTTGTATGGGGCGTTCTTGCCCGTCATCGAGAGCGCTAGAAGCGTACGCCCGTGATACCCATTCGTAAACGCGACCACGCCGGAGCGACGCGTATATTCGCGGGCAATCTTCACCGCATTTTCCGTCGCCTCGGCGCCGGTCGTTAGAAGCAAGGTCTTCTTTGGGGTGGCCCCGGGGGCCAAGCGGTTGAGGCGCTCTGCAAGAGCGACGTACGACTCGTACATCGCCACTTGAAAGCACGTATGTGTCAGTCGCTCGACTTGGCGCTGCACCGCATCGACGATTTTGGGATGCGTATGACCCACGTTGAGTACGCCGATACCACCAACAAAATCAAAATATTCATGTCCGTCAACATCTCGTACTCGCACGCCGTGCGCGCTTTCTACAAAGATCGGATGGGTGGTGCCTACACCACGCGGGACATGAGCTACCCTGCGCTCCCGAAGCTCCTCGGTCGCAGAACTCACTACGTGCACGGCCGGCCTTTCAAAAAAGTGGGTATCCCCAGTGTAGCCGGACTTCGTGACCGCAAGCTATGGACGGAAAATACAACTTGTGGGGGTTTTTTGGGCTGCAGGCACAAAGAGCTGCTGATGAATATCGGGGATGTTCTTGAATTTCCGTCCTTTGCGAGCGCTCAAATCGTGGCGGGATCGACCGGCCTCTCTCGAGAGGTGGTCTGGTCGCACGTGGTCGACCTGCCGGAGCCGGCAGCCTGGATACGCCCCGGGCATCTCCTCTTAACAACCGGCTTTAGTTGGCCCAAACACGGCGAAGAACAGCGCCTGCAAATGCGCCAGCTCGCGCAGGCCGGAGCCGCGGGGATTGTCCTTGCGGTCCCAAAGTTTGTCAAACATTTTGCTGCCGAGGCTCGCGAGGAGGCCGATGAAGCCGGCGTTCCGCTCATTGAGATTCCCTTTGACGTCCCTTTTGCGCAGATCATGGAAGAACTTCACCGCGCAATCATGGCCGAGCCGTATCGCATTATCGAACGCTCCGAGCAGATTCACCGCGAATTGACGCGGGCTGCGACACGAGATGCGAGCCTTGACGATCTCGCGCACAGCCTGCAGGCCCTCATAGGCCGCTCGATCACATTTGAAGATCCCGCCGGAAAGTTGCTTGCTCACGCGTCGCTTGAAGGCGAAACCGACGCAATTCGCACGCAAACGGTTGCAGAAGCGCAGACACCCCATGCGCTTGTTGGCTATCTGGAAAAAACGGGTCTCGCCTCGGCAATCCGCAGGCACGACGGCCCGTTGCGCATTGCTGCGATGCCGGAGATGGGACTCTCGGCCAGGGTTGTTTGCCCGATCCGGCTTGGAACCGAGTTGGCCGGCCTGGTCTGGATTGTGGAGGGGGAGTTACCGCTCTCCGAACTGGATCACCGCGCAGCCGAGCATGCAGCCTTGGTGGCGGCTATGCAAATTGCCCGCCAGCGTGAACTCGCTGCAGTCGAATCCAGATTAGGGTACGCTTCCTTGCTTTCTTTGCTCCAATCGGAGCCGGGCCAAACACAAGCCTCCGAAGAGCGCGTACGAATTCTCGGCTTTGATCCGAACGCGCGTTACCGGGTCGGCATTGTCGTTATTGCGGAAGACTTGCCGCTGTCCCGCGAGGGGGTCCTGCGACGAGATCGGATCGCGAGTTCCATAAAAGACGAACTGCGAAAACAACGCGTAGAGCAACTGGTTACGGCTTATCTAAATTACGTGCCGTTTTTGCTTCCGCAGGCTGCGAATATAGACACGCTTTTCAATAGTCTTGCCGACTCGACTTTATCGATTGCACTCGGACGCGCGCACGTTGGAGCGGACGGCGCCCGGGCAAGCTATCGCGAAGCACTTTCGTTAATTTCTTACCGGCACCGCGAGGCAATCAGCCTTTACGAAGATCTCCTCGTTCCCCGGGTCATCATGGGCGAGGTGAAGGCGCGTGAGACATTTCTTGAGGAACTGTTTGCGCCGCTGCGTGCGCGTAAGAATGGGAAGTCGCTTGCTCTGGCGGTACTAGCCCTTGCCCGGTCAGGATTTCAGTTTCGCTTCACGGCCGACCAACTGGACATTCATCCAAATACCCTTCGATATCGATTAGACCGGGCAACAGAGGCGCTTGGGCTCGACCTATCAGATCCTGACTCGCAGTTTCGCCTGCAATTGGC
>JALYIF010000191.1 GCA_030775925.1 Vulcanimicrobiota bacterium
CGCTTGCGAGGCCTTCTGCCAAACGGCCCGGTTGTGCCCAGCACCAGGCGATATTCCCCCGGAGGCTCCGCGGTGGTAATTGGTCATCCAACCCCGCCACCCGAGGTCTTGGCACGGACAAAATTTCTTTATGAGCCGCCCCGTCCAAAATATGGCGCCGGGCACATGGACCGGCTCAAGATGTGGGTCACTTCTGTCTCTCGCAGCGGACCGCTGACGATCTGTCACGGGTGGCTTTTGGATTTCCCGCGGCCCCCCGCTAGCTACGGAACGACGGCCGCTCGCAGCCCCCTTCATGGGGGCGCAATCGTTTTTGATAACCCCGGACCACGGCCCGAAAATAACATCATGCCGCAGGTTACTGCGGACGCCTCGGTAGACTGCCAGACCAGTCAATTGAAGCCGTTTGATCCACAGGCCGCTCCCTCGCCTGCTCCTTAAAAATGGGGGCGCTCCTATATTGAGTTGCGATTTTTATCGGAGTACAATTGCTTCATCTCTAATCGAGATATATGAGCGTTAGATCAATAAGGAGGGCGGTCTGGAACCGCAAGATCCACCGGGTAATCCTAACCCGACCGAGAGCGCCTGAGGGGCGCCATCGAGAACAATCGATGCGCTCAACGACTGCTGGACGTATTCCGGTAGGCGCGAAAACTCGAAAAATACACGCGTAGACCAGCACAAGAGCCGTGCCATCCACATGTGAAGGCACGGCCCTTTTGCGTCCGACGTTGCGGAATGGCGCCGGATTTGGTATTGTAATGGCGTTCGTTTTTCAAAAAGCGTGGGCAGGTCCCGCGCTTCGTTTTTGTGAGAGGCACAAAATTTGCCCTTAACCGACGCCTTCGAGCGAGCGGTCGACGCGATGGGTCATGATGCAGCGTTTGCGGATGTGGAATTCGTTTCTCATAGCGCGCGCCGTCATGCGCGCACGCACGCGTTGCAAGTAATGATTGATAAAGCAGGCGGCGTGGATATCAAACTCTGCGAACGCGTAGCTTCTGCGCTCAATGCACAGTTGGAAGAGTTCGACGAACAATACACCCTTGAAGTAGAGTCCGCGGGCTTGAATCGGCCGCTTACAAAAGCCGGCGACTACCAGCGCTTTTCCGGCAAGGCTGCCAAGATCATGACCACCCTTTTGATCCAGGGTTCAAAGACGCATCGCGGCGTGCTTCGCGGCGTGCAAGGCACCAACGTCATTTTGGATACCGGGCGCGGCGAATTGCCGTTGCCCATCGCAACCATCAAATCGGCAAACCTTGAATACGATATCCGTACCGACTTAAAACGTGAAAAGCAAGACAGGAAGAAATGAAGCAAGCAACAGTAGCCGGCAATAGCGAATTGCTCACCGTTTTGCGCGAAATTGAAAAAGAGCGCAACATTCCATTCGAGATGCTTTTGGAAGCACTCGAAGCGGCGTTAATTACCGCTTATAAACGGCACTTCGGCGGCGAAGCAAATGCAATCGTCACGATCGATCGCCAGACCGGTGAGTACAAGGTCTATCATCGCCGCGTTGTCGTCGACGAGGTAGCGGATCCGAAGCTTGAAGTTACCGCCAAGGAAGCCGGCGCGTCCAAATATCAAGTCGGCGATTTCTTTGATGAAGAAGTAACACCCAAGGATTTTGGCCGTATTGCGGCTCAGACCGCAAAGCAAGTCATTGTCCAGCGGATTCGTGAAGCCGAACGCGATACGGTCTACAATAAGTACTCGGCTCGCGTCAACGATATCGTGCGCGGTACCGTTCAACGCTACGAACAACGCAACATGTTTGTGTTACTCGAAGGCAAAGACGAAGCACTGCTGCCGCTCTCGGAGCAAGTGCCGCGTGAAAACTTCCGCATTAACGATTACATTCGCGCCTACGTTTTAGATGTTCGTAAATCGCCCAAGGGTCCGACGGTTATCCTATCTCGCGGGGCCGAGGGCCTCGTGCAGCGCTTGCTCGAGTTCGAAGTTCCCGAAATCGAAGACGGGATTGTTGAGATTATGGCAATCGCTCGCGAACCGGGAAG
>JALYIF010000192.1 GCA_030775925.1 Vulcanimicrobiota bacterium
GGTCTCGTAGGTGCCTTGCACGATGCCTTGCGTGCCAATATAGATCCACGAGCCGGCCGTCATCTGGCCATACATGGTTAGACCTTGCGCTTCAAGCTCGCGGAAGACTTTCCAATCGGCCCATTTCGGAACGAGATTGGAGTTGGCGATAATGACGCGCGGCGCTCGCGCGTGCGTCTTCCAAACGGCAACCGGCTTTCCGCTCTGGACAACCAGCGTTTCATCGTTCTTTAGGCGTCGTAGAGTTCGTACGATCGCATCAAAGGCTTCCCAAGAGCGCGCAGCCCGGCCATTTCCGCCATACACCACCAAGTCGTCCGGCCGTTCGGCGACATCGGGGTCCAGATTGTTCATCAGCATGCGGAGCGCGGCTTCTTGTGGCCAACCCAGGCAGGTCAACTCGTTGCCACGGGGCGCGCGAACGGTTCTCGCGCCGGGGAGGGTCGTCGTTACCATGGGGGATGCTTTTAACACGGCTCGCCCGACCCCTATGGCGAGAAACTACAATAAACGCTCCCCGATTGCACGTTCGGCGGCATCAACAAGCGCCCGCGATCGAATTAATCCGCGGGCATTTTCAATATCGGGATAGGGGGCGCGGTCTTCCACCCACGGCGCGATCACCTCGCGCGCAACATCGAACGCTGCCTGCGTGCCGGTGCCCGATTTTAACGGCCGGCGGAATTCCGTAGCGGCCAGCGCGCCGAGTAATTCGCAGGCAAGAGCACCTTCAACGTTGGTGAGCACGCGATCCAGATTGCACGCCGCCGTCATGCCCATGCTGACATGGTCTTCTTGGCCCGCGGACGTCGGAATCGAATCGACGCTATTGGGCCAGGAGAGCCCCTTGTTTTCGCTTACGAGCGCAGCTGAGGTGTACTGCACGAGCATGAGTCCGGACTGCAAGCCCGAGCGTCCGGTCAAGAACAGCGGTAACCCTCGCTCTTCGCCATTGAGCAGCAGGTATAAACGCCGCTCGCTGATACCTGCGAGTTCGGCAAGCGCAATCTTCATAATGTCGGCGGAGAGCGCAACCGGTTGGCCATGGAAGTTTCCACCGGTCAAGAAATCACCATCGTCAGGAAAGACCAGCGGATTATCCGTCACGGAAATCGCTTCGATCTCAACAACGCGTCGCGCATGCGCCGTGGCGTCGCGCACGGCACCGTGAACCACCGGAATGCATCGAAACGAATACTGATCCTGCACGCGCCCGCACTCGCGATGAGACTGCATGATCTCAGAATTTTGCAGTAGCGCGCGCATATTTTCGGCGACACGCTTCTGACCCGGATGTGGGCGCAACGCGTTGATCCGCCGGTCAAACACACTGTCGGTGCCGAGAAACGCTTCGAGTGCCATCGCACCAATAACATCGGCAGCTGCAATCAAATTTTCAGCGCGCAGCGTGCAGAGCGCCGTGATCCCCGTCATCACTTCAGTCCCGTTGACGAGCGATAGCCCTTCCTTAGCCTGTAACTGCAGCGGTTGCAAACCGGCCAGCTCCAAAGCGCGTGCGGCCTTCATTCGCTCTCCGCGATAGAAAGCATCACCCTCCCCGAGCAGGGTCAGCGTCATGTGCGCCAGAGGTGCTAAATCACCGCTGGCTCCAACCGAGCCTTGCATGGGCACAACGGGTGTAATCTGTTCGTTGAGGATCGCGATCAGAAGATCGAGCGTACTTGTGCGGATACCGGAGTGACCGGCTGAGAGCGAACTCACCCGCAACACCCCAGCGGCGCGAACAAATGACTCGGCAAGCGCCGGACCCGTTCCGGCGGCGTGGCTGCGCACCAAATTGAGCTGGAGCGCGGCGGCATCTTCGGGCGCAACGGTAACATTCGCGAGGCGCCCAAACCCGGTCGTCACCCCGTAGATTGCATCACCGCGATCGAACTGTCGATCGACGAAGGCGCGCGCCGCGGCCACCCGAGCACGAGCTTCCCCCGACACGCTCACCTGCGCACCGTCCACGGCGATGGAGCGAATTTGCTCGAGTGAGAGCGCTTTTCCGTCTAGTTCAATGTCGGGTATTGCAAGGGTTGCCATGACACCTTATTTGGTGCCATGGCTCCCGAACTCATTGCGGCGAGCCCGCTTTTACTACCCGAGCGAGCCCCACTTGATCTTCTTAATCACTCGCGAGTATGGCGGTCCGCTCTGAATTACGATTTCGTCATGATTGTGGAGCAGGATGGATCGCGGATCTCTTCCCTTGAACCCGCGTCCGTTGACCTGGATGACGAGCTTTTTCCCGGCGACTGCATGCACGGGTCCGGCGGTGGACCAGCTCAACTCTTGCCCCCAAATATCGAAGAACTGACCCAACGTGAACACTTTATGCACCGGAGACTCTTCATGCATCAGGCCGTCATTTGTGTGCGTGTGTAGCCAGTACAAGCAGTTTTGGCCCGCCGGAATGCCGATGTTTGCGGGCACGGCCACTTCGTGGCCCCGGTCAAAGAGTTGCAGATGCTGATGAATGTGGACCAGCGCACCCTCCATGCTCTCGCATTTAATGCCGTCAATCGGCAAAGCCGCCATCGCTTGCGCGTGGACCGGCGCCGATGCCGAGCATCCGAACAGAAATGTGCCTGCCAGCACCAGCGGTATGATGTATGAAAACGGTTTTTTCACGGTACTCCTCGATAAAGTTGACTTGGGGAAAACGGGGATAACCAGGGAACGCGATGTGGGTAAGCTTCATTTCTTGTGGACAGGCTGTGAGGTACTCTGTTGACCCCTTGCAACCCGTTTTTCGCTCTGCTACCATGCAATCACTTCGAGTAACGACGAAGTGCGGAACGTAGAAACCGCGGTCCACCACAGTGACGAAGACGGCGCGAAAGTACCGAAATCCGAGTGGGAAGATCGAACCGGATCAGAGGTCAGTGGGAGGCCGGCAACGGACTCAAACAGGCCGAACATCCTGGAGATTACAACTCAAAGCCCGGAACCGAAAGGTAACGGGCTTTGTTGCATTCCGTCCTAGCAGCACGTGCTTTGCACTCGCGCGTGTATAAGCTGTGACTAAGAATGATTTCTTGTGGAAATACTGTGAGCGCGTTCAATACAATATTGCAAAACATGTTTTGCTCTGCTAGCATGGTATCACTTCGAGTAACGACGAAGTGCGAAACGTAACAGTCGCAATCGACGCATGTTGACGATGACGGAAGGAAAGCTCCGAACTCCGAGTGCAACGATTCAACCGAACGACGCGGTCAGTGGGAGGCCGGCAACGGACTCAAACAGGCTAGCCCGATCGGAGATACAATTCAAAGCCCGGAGCTGTAAAAGGCGACGGGCTTTGTTTATTTGCTATTTCGCAGCTCCGCGCAAGTGCGAGGTACCGCTGTTGTATTGCAAGCGAATTGCCGCAATGAGGTCGAGCATGCGCGTTCGCACGGCATCCGGTCCGAGCACTTCGGCCTGCGCGCCCCATCCTAATATCCAGCGTACCAGTTCATCCACGTCAGCCACATTGTAAGCAATTTCGACCGAGCCGTCCTTGTTGCGCTCAATCGCCCGGTCCGCCACGACGCGTGCCGCGACCGCTGCTTTGGCAACACGCGCATTAAAACGTACGCGGACTTCCGTTACCTGATCGCTGTGAAGTACGCCGCTGATGGATGCCGCAGCAAACTCTTCCTCATTGAAATCCGCCGGTTTCACAAACGTAGCCCCAAGCGTGTCGAGATTTAAGATATTGTCAACCGCAAAGACGCGCTTCTCCTTACGCGTGTGATCGTATCCGACAACATAGACGCGGCCGGTCGAAAGAATAAATCCATATGGGTCTACCGTGCGCTCGGAGTGGCGGCCTTCTTTATCGACATAGCTGAATCGCACGGTACGCGAACTGCGTTCGGCCGCAGAAAGCAGCGCAAAAGCTTTTTCACCGAGTTCATCCAGCCGAATCTCACTCAGC
>JALYIF010000193.1 GCA_030775925.1 Vulcanimicrobiota bacterium
CGTCTGATGTATCAATCTTATACGCCGTTTCAAATTGCGCGCGCGCATCGTCGTATTTCGCTTCGCTTGCCAAGACGAGCCCATAATTAATGTACGCACGGCGATCCGTTTTATTAAAGGTGACCGCGCGTTTGGCAATGCGCTCGGCATCCGAGAGGCGATGGGTCTTTAAATACACTTGCGTCAGCGATCCGAGCACGCCGATATTGGTTGGATCGACGTTCGAAGCGGCTTCGTAATCGGCGATCGCATCGGGAATCCGGTTGAGCTGTTCGTTCGCGAACCCGTCATAATAGTAGATCTCCGCGGTGCGAGCGCCAAGTGAAATCAACTTGTGCGAGAGCGGAAGCGCCAAATCGGCGCGACCGATGCCCAAATATTGCTGAGCCAAACTCGTCAATGCGTCTTTATCATTGGGAGTGGCTTTTAGCACATTGAGCAGCCGGGGAATCGCCTTGTCGGGTGGTTCAGGCGTAGCCGTCGGTAAAGCAGCTGGGGAAGCCGAGGCTGCGGGGGCCGCAGCCGGGCGCGCGTCTGCTTGAACTCCGGCAAAGCCGGCAAGCAAACTTGCTGCAGTAAACGTAAGGGCAATGAGATACGAACGCTTCAACTTCTTTTTTCCTACCCCCAAAACGCTGGGGCACGTCAGTAATATAAACGGTCCACGCTAGGTAACGCCCCAACCGGGACAATTGTCACGCGTGGGCGACTTTGGCTTCTTGAACGAGCTTGGTTAGCTCAGGAACGATTTGGAAAAGGTCGCCCACGACCAGGAGATCGGCAAATTCACCGATGGGTACGCCGCCATCCTTATTGATGGCAACAATGGTACCGGCGGTGCGCATCCCAACCTTGTGCTGGATGGCGCCCGAGATGCCGACGGCAATATACAGCTGCGGACTCACGGTTTTTCCGGTCTGGCCAATCTGCAGGCTGTAGGGCACCCAACCGGCATCGGCCGCCGCGCGAGTGGCACCTACCGTGCCGCCGAGTGCATCGGCCAGCGGCTTGAGCATACTGGTGAATGGCTCCGGCCCCCCGAGTCCGCGGCCACCGCTTATAACAACCGGGGCTTCTTCTAAGCCCATCTCCGCCGAAGCTTCCTCAACTTCGCTTTCAACCAGCATGGCGTACGTTTTTCCGGCAGGCTTTTCGAGTTGTACAACCTGCGCAGAACCGCCGCCCGCTTTGGCGGCAAATGCATTGGGACGCAGGGTGACGATACCGTACTCTGCATTCTTGAAAGCGGAGGTCGTAATAAACGCACCGCCGAGTTTGGGTGCCGTAATAACGAGCTTACCGCTCTCGACTTTCATATCGGTCACGTCGGCATTAAAGCCGGCGTCCAGACGTGCCATCAAACGGCCTGCGACATCGCGACCGAGCATGGTGTTTGGAACAATGATCAATGCCGAGCCAGCGGCCTTAGCCACTGCTTCCATATAATCGATGGTTGGATCGAGCAAATATTTGTCGACATCCCCGTCTTCGCTCACGTGAATGGTGTCCAAGGGATATTGCTTTAGCTGTTCGCCAAGTGCGGCAGCGCCGGCGCCAAGGACGACTGCGTGCGCTTTTCCGCCCAAGGCGTCTGCGATGACTCGTGCTTCCGAAGCCATCTCGAACGACACTTTGCGCGTATGGCCGGCTTTATGTTCGACAAATACAATAACGTTTTGCATTAGATGAGCTTCTTCTCTTTCAGGAAATCGAAGATGGCTTTTGCGCCTGAGGCGCCGTCTTCTGCGGTAACAACATGCGCTTTCGCCCGCGCCGGCGGCGGTGCGAACTGCAACAATTCAGTCTTCGCGCCATCGGTACCGACCGCGCGTTCTAAGGCCAGCTCGGCGATCGGCATAACCGTGATCGTCTTTTTCTTAGCTCCCATGATGCCCTTAAGCGATGGGTAGCGGGGTTCACCTACCGCCATCGTAACGCTCACAACGGCCGGAAGTGGGCCGCTGACGACTTGGTACCCGTTATCGGTCTCGCGCTGGCATTTCAGCTTACCGTCGGCAACTTCAACGTGCCGCGCGTTGGTCAGTCCGGGCACGCCCAAGTACTCCGCCAGCGCTCCAGGGACGCCGCCGCTGCTGCCATCATCGGAAAGACCGCCGCAGATGATTAAATCGAACCCGACTTTTTTAAGGCCCTGCGCCATTGCAAAAGCCGTGCCCCACACATCCGTACCTTCAAAACCGGCATCGCTGAGCATTACCGCATCGTCGGCACCCATGGCGAGCGCTTTGCGCACGGTTTCCTTACCGGTCTCGGGCACCATACTGAAGATCGTCACCGTCGTGTCGCCGCCTAGCTTCTCTTTTAGTTGAAGGGCGGCTTCGATAGCGTACTCATCGTAGGGATTAATGACGGTGTCGACGCCGGTGCGAACGATCCGCTTGGTCGCCGGATCCATGCGCTTTTCGGCATTTGGATCGGGCACAAGTTTGACTGTTACCACGATTTTCACGCGGGAAAAGACCTCCAAAACAATAGGAAGCCCGGCCAGTCCACTGCCTGCCGGGGAACCTGGGCCCTTTAGGGACAGGCCCTAAACCGACCTGCTTTGGGGTGCCCGTTTTGCAGACTTTGGTCGGATTCGCCCTGCAAACACCCTTCCCATCGCTCGACACGGTTTTCAACCGGTTCAAAGCAGTCGCTCGTCTTTGCGGACAACGCGTTCAACAGCGATCCAGCTTTTCGATGCAGGCAAAACAAGACAAGGGTAAAGGTCCATCGCCAAAAATTCTAGGTCGACACCGATTCCGCAGGAAAGCGAGCACGATCGTGGCGACTAAAAAGCACGTTGAGGATGCGATTTTTACCAAGGAAGGCTTCTATGTTCGCATGCATCTCCTGGATCCCAAAACGAAGTCGCTTCCAGAGTATGCATTCGAATTTATGGCTTCCAACAAGTGGAAAATTTCTGATTGGAAGAACGAACGCCTCAAAGCGTACTGGACGCTCGTGAAGTCCATCGACGTGTACCGGGGAGACGACACTATCGTGAAGTCCGACCTAAAGCTTGCAGGGCTGCGCGACTCCTATTTTGATGCCCACTACGACGATCCAACTAGTATCGACCCAAACGACGAGCTAGCCGCCCGCCGAAAACGCTAACCCCTAAGCGCTGCGACCACCCTTCAGTGTCATGCTGAGCCTGTCGAAGCATGGCGCCGCTGCGACCACCCTTCGACAAGCTCAGGGTGACACTGATTTGCTCAGGGTGACACTGATTTGCTCAGGGTTACAACAGCATGCGGCTACGACTTCAGTGTCATGCTGAGCCTGTCGAAGCATGGCGTGACACAATTTAGTGATGGGTTGACTTCAAGGCTATTGCGTGGTAAATTTACGCAAATGTTTTCGCGCAACGCTACTATGATGAACTTCTGTATGTGCCGCTTCATTCGAAGCCGGGGTGAGTTCTTTATAGCATAGCGCACGTTCGTTATCTACAAAAAGCCTCTCGCCGGTAACCGCGAGGGGCTTTTTCTTTTTTCACATTCCGTCTTACATGGAGGCAAGCACGATGACTTCGAGCATCGGAATCGGTCTTATCGGCTGCGGCACCGTTGGGGGCGGCGTTGCTGATCTACTGCTGCACGAGCGGCGACAGCTTACAGAGCAAACACTGGCGCGGTTTGCTCTGCGAGGCATTGCCGTGCGCTCCTTGGAAAAGGCCAGACCCCGCTTCATACCTCCCGATCTTTTTACACGCGATGTTCATGCACTGATCGACGACCCGGAAAACGATCTCATCATCGAATGCGTCGGTGGACTCACCCAGGCCGCTGCTTTTGTTGAACGCGCCCTGGTACGCGGCAAGCATGTCGTAACGGCCAACAAGGATCTCATTGCAACGCAAGGGCCGCGGCTCTACGCCCTCGCAGCGCGTGCAGGTGTATCTCTCCAGTACGAGGCCGCTGTCGGCGGCGCCATACCCATTGTGCGGACGATCTCGCAATCACTAGCGACTGAAGATTTGCATGAAGTTGCCGGCGTCCTCAACGGCACGGCAAATTTTATCCTGGGACATATTCTTAGCGGCCAGACGTTTGAGGAAGCGCTCGGGGAAGCGCAACGCCTTGGATACGCCGAGGCCAACCCGAGCGGCGATATTAGTGGCATGGATGCCGCACACAAACTTGCAATTCTCTGCCAGCTTGCCTTCCGGCGCGCCCTCACCACCGATCGGATTCCGCGGCGCGGGCTCGAGCACCTGAAGCAAGGTGATTCGGAATTTGCGCAAAGTCTTGGTTACGCAATCAAACTCCTTGCGTTCGCGCGCACGACGCAAGCAGGTTTTACGGCCGCGGTTTCCCCGGTGTGCGTTCCGTTCAGCCATCCGTTTGCGGGTCCGATTGGCGCGCAGAACTGCATTCGAGTGCTCGGAAGAAACGCGGGGTCACTCCTTTTCTCGGGTGCCGGTGCCGGGCGCGAACCGACGGCCTCAGCTGTCGTCTCCGACGTGCTCATCGCGTTGCGCGCAATTGCTTTCGGCACAGGTCCGGAACAAGCGCCACGTTCCTTGCACCCAATCGAGAATGTCGAGCCAGGCCTTCCGACGCTTGGACGCGTCGTGCGCTTCACGTCCTTTCGAGACGCACGGCCAGCGCACGCAGTGCTCGAGCAGCACGGCTATCAAACGCTGTTGCTCGATGCGCGCCCCGCGCTTGAACTATTTCCGCTCGTGCCGCTGCACGATGCGGAGATTCTGCACATCTTGCTTCGTGCAGAAATTACCCCAACTAGCATCTTGCCGATCTGGCACGATGCCTCACATCCCCACGCTCCGGTGACTGACACGTTCAGAACTCATCGCCGGGAAAAGGAAAGAATCGCATGACGACAACGCTAGAGGTCCCATCTACACCCCAGTTTGATACGGTCGCCATTCACGGAGGCCATTCCGGCGACTCGGCGACCAAAGCCCGCGCCGTGCCCATCTACCAAACGGCTTCCTACACGTTTGACAATGCCGACCATGCGGCGAGATTGTTCGCGCTGGAAGAGTTTGGAAATATCTATACGCGGATTATGAATCCAACCAATGACGTGCTCGAACAACGGATCGCTGCACTGGAAGGCGGAGTCGGCGCCCTGAGCGTCGCGAGCGGCCAGGCTGCCGTCATCTACTCAATTCTAAACATTGCGCGATCCGGCGACCATATTGTGAGCTCCGCCTCGCTGTATGGGGGTACGTACAATGCATTCTCGCATACGCTTCCCAAGTTCGGGATTGGTGTCAGTTTTGTCGACGCCAACAATCCGCAACATTTTGCGGCAGCAATTCGGCCGAGCACGAAAGCCATTTTCGCAGAGACGCTGGGCAATCCCAAACTCGACGTGCTCGACATTGAAGCGATCGCTCAGGTTGCACACGCGCATGGCATTCCGCTCATTGTCGACAATACGTTGCCGACCCCATATCTGCTTCAGCCCATCAAGCATGGGGCCGACATTGTAGTGCATTCGGCAACCAAATTTATCGGCGGTCACGGCACGAGCATCGGCGGCTTGATTGTGGATGGAGGCACGTTCGATTGGGTAGCCAGCGGGAACTTTGCGGACTTCACGGAGCCCGATCCCTCGTATCATGGCGTGCAATACAGTGCGGCGTTCGGTAAGCTCGCTTACATCATCAAGGCGCGAGTCCAACTCTTGCGCGATGTCGGCGCGGCCCTCTCGCCATTCAATGCATGGTTGCTGCTGCAAGGTTTGGAAACGCTCGGGCTCCGCATTGAGCGGCATTCCGCCAATGCGCGCGCGGTCGCGGAGTATTTGTCAACGCATCCGCTCGTGCAGTCGGTTTCCTACCCCGGCTTGCCCGGACATCATTCGAACGGACTGGCCGCTAAATATCTGCCCAAGGGCCAGAGCGCCATTTTGACCTTTGATATCAAGGGCGGGCAAACAGCGGCTAAACGCTTCATCAACAGCCTCAAGCTTTTCTCACTCCTTGCGAACGTAGGGGACGCAAAGTCACTCGTGATTCATCCAGCAACAACAACGCACCAGCAACTCACCGAAGCCGAACGCGTTTACAGCGGCATCACGTCAGGGACGATTCGCCTTTCGGTCGGCATCGAAGATCTGCGCGATATCATCGGGGATCTCGACCAGGCCTTCAACGATCCGGCACTCTTGCCCTAAATGATCGAGAACACCGTCGACATCGGGCGCCTCTGCTTGCTAAGCGGCGATGTGCTGGAGGCGGTCCAGCAGCGTGTCACCATCTATGGCGATCCGGCAACCGCCGGCCGGATCGTCTTAGTCTGTCACACGCTTAGCGGAGATAGCCGCGCTTCGGACTGGTGGGCACCGCTCATCGGTCCGGGGCGCCTCTTCGATCCGGCAATAGATTGCGTTGTTTGCATCAATGTCTTGGGTAGCTGTTACGGTTCGACCGGTCCGCAAGACACGCCGTCGTTTCCGGATATCACTATTGCGGACATGGTGCACGCCCAGGCGCGCGCACTGTATGCGATGGGAATAAATCATCTCGACCTGGTCATCGGGGGATCTCTGGGCGGGATGCAAGCTTTACAATGGGCCATCTCCTATCCGCAGCGCGTCGAGCAGGCTGTTGTTATTGCTGCTTACGATTATTTGTCGGCGCAAGGCATCGGGTTCAACGCGCTTGCACGCGAAGCAATCACCGTGGATCCCGCGCGCGGTCTCGCGCTCGCACGGAAAATTGCCACACTCACGTATAAGAGTGAGGCGTTCCTGGAGGCAAGACATGGAAATCGCCGCAATCGTGACGGCGGCGATCTCTATGACATTGAAGGGTATCTCGATCATCTAGGACGCAAATTTGCACGAAGGATGGCTCCGGCCGCCTATGTTACGCTCACACGCGCAATGGACTCATTCGATCTGCGCAACGTCGATACAATTTGCACGAATCCCACCATGCTGTTCGTCGGCATTTCCTCGGACTGGCTTTTTGTACCAAGTCGCGTTCGTGACGCCGCCGCACGCTTGCAACGCCGCGGTTTTAGGAGCCACTACGCGGAGTTGCAATCCACCCAAGGACATGACGCATTCCTTTCAGATGCGGATTCGCTCGTCCAGCTTTTGCAATCAGAGGGCCTTGGGGCGGTGCGCCGCCATGATGTTGCCTAGCATGTCGGGCGTTCCGGGGATGCGCACCAGATGGGGATAGCGTAAGCCGTCGTGATAGTTGAGCTCGTAGGTTCCGTACCACTTGTCTTGTTCGACGAGCAGTGCGAAGGGCGTCTTACGATGGGCGCTATCCTTTACCAGATCGCTGAGCAAATCGCTGTCATAGGACTGATGGTCAACGGCAACAATTTTCATGCCGGGCCCCATGCCTGCATTCCACGCGGCCGAGCCACGACGGACGTCAGACACCACGCCCTCACCACGAAGGCGCAAGCCCAGGGAGTACCAGAGGTCCAGTGATTTGCGCACTTTTCCGCGCGCCGTCATGAACTCGTTGGGCTTATCCGTGTACGTCAGCTTCCAACCCGACCGCGCGAGATCGTCCATTGGCGGATGGATCGACACTTGGTAGACGTAGCGGGTAAAGAAATCGTGCCATTCATACGGCGCGATCTGATTGAGAGTACGCTCGACATCGGCGCGCGTATAGGTAAGAACGCGCGGCACGTTGTCGGTTCCCCCGGCGAATGCGTGCAGAAAATCATCGAGCGACTTTGCGCCTCCGGTTTTTTCGCGAATGATCGTGTCCACGTCCAGCCAGATCAGCTCGCCTTCTCCATAAAAATCTCCGGCAGTCCTGCGTAAGGAAGACCATTGACCGCCCGAGCTATAGAGATACGGCGCAGCCGTCGTCGTGTCGATCAGCGGGTCGTCCGTGCGTCCCGGTTCGCTATCCAGCCCAGCGTAGAGTTGCGCGAGATATTCCGGATATTTTTTTGGATCCCGAATCCCGGAGCGAAATGAGATCAAATCGCCGAGGTACTGATTCATGCCCTCATACACCCAGAGTAAGTCTGTGCGCATCGGAATCTGGAAATTCGCAGTCGCTAAATCCGCAGGCCGCCGGTACTTGCCATTCCAAGAATGAGTAAATTCATGCGTGAGGAGGTCGCCGCTGCTCAATTGCGAGGTGGGGTCCGTAAAGAAGTCGTCGCTTTCGCGGTCGTCGCTGCTTTGGTGATGTTCGATACCCTGTGAAC
>JALYIF010000194.1 GCA_030775925.1 Vulcanimicrobiota bacterium
GGTTTCGACGTGAACCGCGTCAAGGGTAGGACCTACATCGGGCATGGTGGCGGCTATCCCGGTAACACGACCCAGACGCTCATCCAGCTCGACGACAAAGTCGGAGTCATAGTCCTGACGAACACCAATGACTCAAATCCGAGCGACATCGCGCAGCAATTGATGGCCACCGTCGGCCAAGCAACGGCGAAGGCGGCGAACGCGGCCAGCGGCAAGCCTTCGACCACGGAGTGGGACCCGGCGTGGGAGCGATTTGCCGGTCTTTACCGCGGGCGCAATGGGGACCAGCAGGTCGTATTACTCAACAAGAGGTTGGTCATCATAAATCCCAACGGGCCAAACTTGGACGACCCGGTCACGCTGGAGCCGCTCGGCGGTGGCCGGTTTCGCTTTGTCGCACCCACCGGCGGCGGCGCCGTGGGCGAAGTGGTGCGATTTGTCGAGGAGAGCGGCCGCCCGATGCGGATGTATGCGGGCGACAGTTGGATTGATCGGGTGAGGGCGCAATAGCCCTCGTCGCGAGCCCTAATCGCGCGCGACCACAGGGGTACGAAATGCATCGTCGGCAGGCTGCTTCTTGGCGTGCTGACTAGCAGCCAGATTCGACCCGGCGAGTTCTGCACGTATGCCGAGAGAACAAACCACTATCGTCGCCACGGTTACGGCGATCGCAATGGCCCATCGTGATGGAAGACGCATATTTCACCCCCGAAGACAGAATCAGTACGGTTCACTAATAAGGACGTAAAACAGTACTGAAACCGGACATCAGGCGGCGGCGACAGCCCCTTTTTTTACCGCGCCAACGCTGCGGCTCGAGCCGGCGGTCGGCGGGAGCCTATTTGGTAACTGACGGTGCCGCGGCAACAATCGATTCCGGCTTCAACGCCGGCGCAAAAGGCTTCACGCCAAGCTCGCCGTACAACTCAGCCGGATAATAGGCATCGCCGTCTTGTAGGACGAGCGCGACCTTGCGGATGGCGGATATATCTTGCGTCGGATCGCCGTCCACCAGTATCAAGTCAGCGCGCTTGCCGCGCTCGATCGACCCCCGATCGGAAAGCACCCGCGCGTAAGTGGCGCCGTTCCACGTCGCGATACGCAACACCTCACTCGCGGGAATTCCAGCCTTTACATAGAGCTCCAGTTCCCGCTGAAATGCGAAACCTGCGACATCGTCGGTGCCAGAAACGATTTGAATGCCGGCGCGGTGAAAGCGCGCCACCGCTGCGAGCATCTTTGCATAAGAGGCGCGCCATCGAGGTGCCATTTCCTTGGTGATCTCGCTTGCGCTTTTGTACAGCGCGCGGTGCAAGGTAATCGGAAGATGATCGGCGATCACGGCAAGCGAAGGGTTGAGTTCACCTGGCATTTGCGTGAACTGTGCTTCAAAGGCCGTGAGTGTCGGATCAAGCACGGTTTTGTGAGCAACGAAGAGCTTTATCAAGTCTTGGAATGGCCGCGCGTCCAGATCGAGGGAATTCGCATTTTCCGCAATGAGTGTAAATCGTTGTAGCGAACGCGTATCGGTATCGGGTTTGACGTAAAAATTCAGCAGCACTTGATTGATGTGCTGAATTTCATCGTAGCCGTCCTTGACCGCATCCTCGGCTTTCATGAAGGCCGGAATATGGCCGCTCACGCGCAGGCCGCGCTCGTGTGCATACGCGGCGGTATCCTTCACCCACTCCGGCTTGAAGGAGTTGTATATTTTGATTTGCGGATAGCCGCGTTGTGCATAGAAATCAACCGCTTGCTTAGCGGCGTCGAGGCTCTCGACCAAGATGCCGCCGTTCGCGTTGAATTGGCTCTTACCTTCGATGAATCCGGCGGGAACCACGTGCGGGCCGATCGACTCGTGACGGTCGAGGCGGCCTATCGCCTCTGCCAAGGTCGCATTATCGTTGCCCATGTCGCGCACGGTGGTTACGCCCGCCGCGAGATTCAGCAAATAGTCGCCCGGGCTAACATGAGCGTGCATGTCAATCAGTCCCGGCAGCAGAGTGCGGCCTTTTGCGTCAATGATGGTGCCGGGCTTCTGGCTCGGGGATCCGGCCGGATAGACGGCCCCTATGCGGCCATGGTTGACGTACACATCC
>JALYIF010000195.1 GCA_030775925.1 Vulcanimicrobiota bacterium
GCCTTCCCCACCCAGCATCTGCGGAAACTGAAAGTCAGGATCTTTAAAATCGGCGGCGGAACTTCCGCGCGACCGAGCCTCCGGCCCGTCGGAGTCCAGCTCCCAGTACCAGAGCGAAAAAACCAAAATATTTGTGAGCCAGATCTGAATTCCAGCGAGTAAAAGTTGTCCGCCGCTTTCCTTGTGGTGCGCGCTCGGATGGATCAAGAAATAAACAAGGAAAAATACCGAAACGAGATTGAAGAGATTTACAAATGCAATGACGGCAATCGAAGCGACGCGCTGTACTGTCGTTTCCTCCTTCCGGTCCGGTGCAAAGAGCGAAAGCGGAATTAACAATCCCAACACGAGGAGCGGAAAGAGCCAAAGCGGCCCAAATGTAACTTTGGGAGGCAACGTCACGTATAAAGCTAGTGCCAGCACGACTGCTATGGAAGCGTGCCAACGCGGTTCGGTGTTTACGGCTTTGGTAGTCACTAGCTGATAATTCCAACTGCGCGAGATACAACGACGCCAATGGTTACAAAGGACGTAAATGCTTCCGCCATCATCAAGCCCTTTCCCAGTCGCGAGAGTGGGAAGGTGTCCGCAGGACTAAAGGCTGACGCGTTTGTAAATGCGAGAAATAGATAATCCATGAAAAGTGGCTTCCACTGCGGATCAACGCAGCCCATTTTGGAATCTGCGATTGTCATCTGCGGAAACAAAAATGCCGAGTTCGTAAAATCCACTGCCGTCGCGGCGTGTGCGCGATCCTCCGGCCCCCCCGCATCTAACTCCCAAAACCACATCGCAAAAACCAAAATGTTGGTGACCCAAATTTGCATGCCAGCCAGCAAGAGTGTGCTGCCGTGCGTGAACTGGGCGTGTTTGCTCGGAGAGAGCACGGCCACTATAAGCAATATTACCGAAGCAATGTTGAAAATATTCAGGATTGCGATTGCGATGATCGAGGCGATACGCTGCCCCGGCGATTCGTGTTTGCGCATCGGCGAAATAATGGAGAGCGGCAGTAAAATGGCCAGTACCAGAATCGGCACGAGCCATAAGGGCCCGAACGTCACCTTTGGGGGCAAGGTTATGTAGAGTAAGAGCGCTGCCAAAGCGGCGAGCGAAGCGTGCCAGCGCGGCTCGTCATTTCCGAGGTTTTGTTGCTCCATGGGCGGTCCATTCGCATGAATCGGCGACTTTGCTTGCAAAACGTCAGCCATGCGTGAAATTTCTGCCGAGGGGCTGCGGTCCGCCGCTGAGTATGCGCGCAAGTATGATTTGCATGCGCTCCTGATCGAGCAAGCGGGCACAATACTCCATGAGGAATATGGTGGCGGCTACGATGCCGACCGCGCACACGCACTGTATAGTGGCACAAAGAGTTTTTGGGGCGCGGTCGCCGCCGCCGCACTGGACGACGGCTTACTCACCCTCGATGAACCCGTTAGCCGCACGATCGATGCGTGGACGGGCCAAGCGGGGAAATCGCAGATCACCATCCGGCAACTGTTGGCTCTCACCGCGGGCTTGCCGTTTGGCGGACTCGGCAACGGTGTACCTTCATTTGAGGCAGCAATCGCCAAGCCGCTCGCAAATGCGCCTGGAACGGTCTTCACCTATGGCGGCATACCATTGCAAATTTTTGGCGCCGTCATGACGCACAAGCTGGCCGCGCAAGGTAAAACTCCGCTGGATTATCTCCAATGTCGAATTTTTGAGCCGATTGGATTGGAAACCGGGTCATGGCGCGCGCTCAAAGATGGAACGCACACGATGCCGACCGGCTGTTTCCTTACAGCCCGGAATTGGGCGAAGTTCGGAACGCTTTTAAGCCAACATGGAACCTGGAACGGCCGGACGCTCATCTCACAAAGCAGCCTCGAACAGTGCTGGATCCCCGGTGCCATCAACCCGCGATATGGGATTGGCTTCTGGCTGCTAACACTTGATGGCGGGCAGCGAATTGCCTACGCCTCAGGCGCGGGGAAACAGGCGCTTTATATTACGCTCGACAGCAACATCGTCGTTGTCCATTTCAGCATGAGCAAGAACTACCAGCACGAGCGCTTTTTGGCCCGCCTGCTAACGGCCTAGAAGAGCGTGCCCGCGGAGATCGGCGCCGAGCGAAAGGCGCCCTGTTCCAAGTGCCACTTTTTTAAGATGCGATCGTAACTTCCATCCGCAATCATGCGTAGCAATGCCGCTTGAACGGCGTCGCGCATGACATGGTTGTTCTTCGGAATTGCGATGCCGTAAGGCACGACACCGAACTGATGCCCGACCACATCAAACCGCTTGCCCCCTTCAAAGGTTTGGGCGAGGTACGCAACCACGGGATAATCCGAGATATGCGCGACAGACTTACGCGAAACAATTTGCTTGAACGCATCTTCATCCGTGCGAAACGACAAGATGGTGATTGGCCCGAGTTTCACATCCTCACACTTTGCCGACTGCGCTTTCAGAAGTGCCTCTTGCGAACTTCCCTTCTGCAAATCGACCGTTCTGCCGCAAAGGTCGCCCAAGCCGAAAATGTGATCGGGATTTCCTTTCGGGACCAAAATGCCGGAGCCGGCCAGAAAGTAATCGACGAAATCGATCTGCTTCTCGCGCTGCCGCGTATCGGACATCGCCGACATCACGATATCGAAGGTGCCAGCCTGCAAAGCCGGCACGATGCCATTAAAATCGTGATTCGTAAAGGACAGCGAATCGCCCAGATGCTTGGCGAGCTCTTGCGCAAGATCAAAATCCAAGCCCGCGACGCGGTGCGCATGTCCCTGGTAAAACTCAACCGGCGCATACGAGATATCCGATCCAACGCGTAACGTCGCGGCCTTGGCGGCCGGAACGATGCCGGCACTGAGCAATACTGCCAAAATCGCGGCATAGGAACGTTTCAGGAACATCGGGACCTCCGGAGGTTTGTTGTGCTAGGGATTACCGCCCCACATTCCAGAACCATCCCGGCAGGCACTGCGAAGAGAGAAGCGATGAACAAATACGAAAACCTTGGGCACCGGTATCTGGTCGCTCTGAGCTCCCAGTTACAGGCCTTGATTGCCGAGAACGACGTTCTGCGGTCCCTCGCGGATTCCGCCGAGGTTATCGCAGCCACGCCGCACGACATCGAGCAGCGAATTACCGGCAACGCAAATCGCATTAAGCAGCTCACGACCCAGATTGGGGAGATCAGCCACCATCTGAGCCACGTTCGCGTGAGCGACTTTTAGCTCCAGAGCTGCTTTGTGAATGCAAATTTTTTATGGATAGACTCTGCCGTGCACGTGTAGTCTGCGGCCTTCCTCTAGGCTCTTGTATCGTCGTTTTTCGTGACCCTATTACGGGCCTTGCGAGGGCCGAGCGGCCTTTGCTCGACACTCGCGAGCGAGCATCATTGCGCGCTGGTGCGCCTTCCTAAAGACCACTCCGGCGACGATTCCGGCGGTACCGCCGACATTGATCATGACAGATCCGAACTTTATTTGCACCGGCGCATTGTGGCTGCACACGATTTTGCTCTCGAATCCACTAGTGATCCGTTCATGGAGACGCTCTGCGAATGGATTTTGTGCATCTCCGCACGATGTAAAAAGCGTGTACCGCGCCGAGCAGTCCGCTCGAGTGCTGATCTCGAGCGCTTGCACGGGTGCAGGGACCAGGCAAAGTAGGGCCGCGAGTGCTCCCGCGCCCAGGACGATGCGATTCAAGTTGTACATGGCAAGTGGCCTCCGGCTTCGTTCTTGCCCTCATCTTGCGCTGCCGGCGTTTCGAGCGCGGTTCCCGCCTGCCCCCGGGCCTAGCTATCTGTAGCTACGGGGATAAGCCATCCCAGCTTCCTCTCCGAGGACATCCAACGACCGCTAGGGACTGGCCGACGGGGTGACGCCCGGTACTAAGGCCTCCGCTGCATTCCGTGCCGGCTCTTGTTGCGTGCTGCGCGAATGCGGCCCCATTCTCCAAAGCAGGATCGCGGCCTGACCGCGCGTGAGCGGCGCTTTTGGCTTCAGCATCGCGATCGCGCCGAAGGAGCGAGCAATATTCATGACATGAGCGTCTTTCTCGTTTGCAGCCCCCTCATCGTCCTGTACACCCGTGGCAATTGCGCCAACATATTCCGGAGAAATTTCCTTCTTATCTTTCCAATCCGGCAAAACATAGTACCCGTACGTTGGTTCCTTTTTACTCACGACATACCGATTATCGACGCCGCCACGGTCTAATGCCGCCTTCATTGCAAGCGCTTGTTCACGCGAGACTGGTTGATCGGGTCGAAACTTTTTGTCAGGGAAGCCGACCGACACGCCTGAATCCTGCAGCCCCTGAATGTACTGGAAGTCCGGATCGGTGTTCTTGATATCCAGGAAAGACGATTCCTCACCCTGCGCGGGGTGAACGAGTTTGTTTGAGTCGTTGGCCCAAATAGAATTATTCGCTTTAAACATCCAGCGCACAAATTCACGACGTGTCGTAGGCTTTGCAGCCTGGAACTGGCCGGTCGTATTCCCGAAGACGCCGAGTGCGGCTAGTTGGGTAATTTCTTTTTGGCCAAATGCACCATTGATATCGGAGTAGCTGACCGGCTGCGAGGTTGCCGTTACCGCAGCGGAGGACGCGGCGCTAGCCGGGCTTTCTGGCGAGGCCGATGACAGCGGTGAAGAACTTGTCTCCGGCGAGCTTTCGGGCGAGGCCGTCGGACCAGGGGAGGCCTGGTCCGTCGTCGTGGTTGTCGTAGTACTGCTCGTCGTACCTTTACTGCAGCCCGCGACCGCGACCGCCAGGAGCAAACCCGCGGCTAAGAGTTTCGAATCTAAATTCAACGCATCTCTCCGTTAAAGCAAATGTTTAAGGGCGCAAATCCAACTTGCAAACAAGAGGGCCATACGCGCCGGTAGGGCGCAAGGCCTCTTAAGCGGCGCTGCGCGAACTTCTTCTTCCGTGAGTCGTGAAAGCCGCCGTATCAATCTGGAAAAGACGGTTGCCGTCTTGGAGGATCGCTTCTGTGAGGACCTCGAGGCTGCCCTCCGCCGATGCGCGGCCGGCGGCTCGCAGGATCTGTTCGGGCACAATGAGCTGCCATTGCGCTCGCAGTATGGAAAACGCGCCCGCGTGTGGTTTGCCGACGCCGATGCCTTACTTGAACTCGGCAATGAAATTGATGAAGTCCGCGGCAAGCTCGGACTGCCGGCCTTTCCGCCCTACGCGCGCTACATTGAATACCGGAAACGCCGCAATGCACAAGCTCCCGGTCAACATCAACTTGCCGTAGATTTCCTCAAGGAACTCGACGACAAAAAAGGCCGCTAGAAAAATCTAGCGGCCAAAGATGGTGCCGAGAGCCGGATTCGAACCGGCGACACCGCACTTTTCAGGCGCGTGCTCTACCGACTGAGCTATCTCGGCGGACGCCGCAGGGGGACCAGCGACGGCCATGGGTTCAACAGCCGGGATATCGGTCCTACTAGGAGGCTCCTCTCGTGCTCGATTTCGTCGGCGTGCAGTCGGCGTGCCAGATTCCGATATGATTTATATAATGAAGAGGGCATGCCAAAAGCATCGATAGGGCAAATACCGGACCAGGTGAACGAGCCGGACAGCCGCACCCTGGAAGCCTTTGATGCCGTGGATATTCGCGTCGGGACGATTATAGATGCCCAAGCGTTTCCGGAAGCGCGCAAACCGGCCTATAAACTCGCTGTCGATTTTGGAAGCGAGATCGGCATCCGGCGCTCCAGCGTACAAGTGACCGTGCACTATACGACCGAGCAGCTTATTGGCACTCAGGTGATTGCCGTTGTCAATTTTCCGCCCAAACGCATCGCCGGGTTCCAAAGCGAAATCCTGGTCCTGGGTATACCGGACGCGCAAGGCAATGTCGTTCTCATGCGGCCGGACCACCCAGTTCCAAACGGCGGGCGCCTGTATTAACGAAACCCCGCGGAGACATCCGGGTTTTTGGTGGAAAAGCACCGGCCAGGAGCACGATTGAAAAACTTCTTTATCAGCCGTCCCGTCTTTGCGATTGTCTGCTCGACCGTGATCCTGTTGATCGGCCTCGTATCAATTCCGACCCTTCCTATTGCTGAATATCCAAAGATTGCGCCACCGGTTGTAACCGTGAGCGCTTTTTACACCGGTGCAAACGCGCAAACGGTAGAGTCGGGAGTTACCACGCCGCTCGAGCAAGCCATCAACGGCGTCCAAGGCTTGCGCTACATTCAGTCCACGAGTGCGAATAACGGCCAGAGCCAAATCACGTGTACGTTTAACCTCGGTGTCGATCTCGATCAGGCGACCAACGACGTACAGAATGCCGTAAACTCTGCACTCGGGCGTCTTCCGAATGAAGTTAAACAAACCGGCATTAGCGTCAGCAAAAACTCCGGCTCGTTTACCATGGCCATCGCGCTTACCTCAACCAATCCCACCTATGACGCGCTCTATTTGAGCAATTATGCAGATTTGCAGATCACCAGTGCGCTCAAGCGGGTGGCCGGTGTTGGCAGTGTGCTAATCTTTGGCGAGCGCAAGTACGCCATGCGCCTCTGGCTCGACCCGGTAAAACTTTCGCAGTATCGGCTAGCGGCTTCTGATGTCGTGCTGGCATTGCAAGACCAAAACGTCCAGGTTGCTGCGGGCCAAATTGGGCAAGCGCCTTCGCCGCCAAATCAGCCTTACACACTCAACGTACGCGCGATCGGCCGCCTGAGCACGCCGGCCGAATTCGCAAACATGGTTCTGCGCTCAAATCCGGATGGGGGCTTCGTACGCCTCTCTGACGTTGGCCGTGTTGAACTCGGTGCTGAAAACTACGCGAGCAGGCTCAGCTTCGGCGGGAAGACCGCGGTCGGCTTAGGCGTTTTGCAGCTTTCAAGCGCGAATGCGTTGCAACTATCTGCGGGCGTTCGCGCAACGATGGACCAGCTGGCGCAGAAATTTCCGCCCGGAGTCCACTACGAAGTTGCCTTTGACACCACCGATTTCGTGAACGAATCAATCCGCGAAGTGTTGATCACCCTGCTGATTGCAATTCTCTTGGTGGTTATCGTGATCTATCTTTTCTTACAGGATTGGAGAACCACACTCGTCCCCTTTATCACCATTCCCATATCGCTGATCGGCACGTTTGCGCTCCTGAAGGCCTTTGGCTTTTCCATTAACACGCTGACCTTGTTTGGCCTTACCTTAGCCACTGGCTTAGTCGTCGACGATGCGATCGTAGTGATCGAAAATATCGCTCGCTATGTGGAAGATAAGGGCGTTGAGGCCCACCTTGGCGCCGCACAAGCGATGCAAGAAATTACCGGTGCCGTCATTGCCACCTCAATGGTGTTGCTGGCCGTGTTTGTGCCTGTTGCATTCTTCCCCGGCACGACCGGGCAACTCTATAAACAATTTGCGCTCACCATTGCGTGCGCTATCACCATCTCTGCGTTCGTGGCCCTCACCCTGACGCCGGCATTATCGGCCATGTTTATGTCCAAGGGCACGAATCGTCCGCGCAATCGCTTCTTCGATCGCGTGAATGCGCTTATTGCTGGAACGCGCGCCAACTATAAAGCGGCCTTACCCAAAGTGCTAAAGCGTTCGTCGGCTGTGATCGGGCTGTTTCTGGTGGGGTTGATTCTTACGTTTGTGCTCTTCCGCACGACGCCAACAGCCTTTATTCCAGATGAAGATCAAGGATATTTCATCGTAACATTGCAGACGCCCGAAGGCAGTTCGATGGATCAAACCCAAGCGGTCATCAAGAAAGTCGAAGCAATTCTCAAAGGACAGCCGGAAATTCGGGCCGACTTCGCGGTGGGCGGATTTAGTTTCGGCGGCTCGGCTCCCAATCGCGGGATCATGTTCGTGCGTCTTGCGCCGTGGAATGAGCGATCGGGGAAGCAACATTCGCTCAACAGTGTCCTCGCACGCATCGGCGGCCCGCTCTTCATGATTCCCGGTGCGCAAGTTTTCGCATTCAACCCCCCGCCCGTGCAAGGCATCGGTTCGATCGGCGGATTCCAATACGAACTGGAAGATCAAGCAAATCTTGGGTTACCGGCGCTGATGGGCACCGCGTTTGCGTACATGATGCAAGCAAACCAAGATCCGGCGCTCGCGAACGTCTTTACCACCTTCCGCATCAACAGCCCGCAACTCGTCGTGAATGTGGACCGCAATAAGGCACTCACGCTACACGTTCCGCTCGCAAGCATCTTTAGCACGCTGCAAATCCAACTTGGGTCGGCATACGTCAATGACTTCGACTACCTCAATCGCTCCTATCGCGTCTACGTTCAAGCCGACGCGCGCTACCGCTCGCGAATCCCAGACTTGCAAGAACTCTATGTGCGCAATACGGCCGGTGACGTCATGCCGCTCACGCAACTCGTTACGATTGAACGCGAAAAATCAGCCTCGATCATCACGCACTACAATTTATTCCGCTCTATCGAACTCAACGGGCAGGCCAGTCCCGGCCACGGCTCCGGCCAAGCGATTGTTGCCATGCAAGACCTGGCAAAGAAACTGAATCCCCCTGGAATCGGCTTTGAGTGGTCGGGGCTTTCGCTCGATGAGCTTGAGTCTGGTAACCAAACCGCCATCATCTTCGCACTGGGCCTTGTCTTCGTGTTCCTAGTATTAGCCGCGAAATACGAGAGTTTCACCGATCCGTTCGTGATCTTGCTGGCGGTGCCGATGGCCCTCCTCGGCGCGCTCATCGGCCTGAAGCTCGCAGGCTTGCAGAGCGATGTGTTCGCTCAAGTCGGGTACGTTATGCTGATTGGACTCGCAAGCAAGAACGGAATCTTGATTGTGGAGTTCGCCAATCAGCTGCGCGAGCGCGGCGCCGACATTGTCACCGCTGCTAAGCAGTCTGCGGAAACCCGGCTACGGCCAATTCTCATGACGTCGCTTGCCTTCACGCTGGGCGTCGTACCGCTCGTATTTGCTACGGGCGCCGGGAGCGCCGCTCGTCATTCGTTGGGCACGGCGGTGTTTGGAGGCATGATTGTGTCTACGTTTTTGAGCTTGTTCATCGTGCCCGTCTTGTATGTCGCCATCGAGACCGCAAAGGACCGGATGCGCCCGCCGGGCCGCCGGTTTAAATCCAACGGCGCGGCGAGCGCGGAGGCGGTGGCGCTGGCTACGGAGCGGGATTCAGTCTAGCGTCGAGCCACCCGATGCGGTCCGAAAATGCCTCGGGCACATCTAAGCTGTGGTCTGCTTTGTAGAGAAACATACCGTGCGGTAATGGCGCGGCGGCGGCAAATGCCTGAGCCTCATCGGCTGTAATGTATTCATCCTTGTTTGCAAACTGAAACAGAAATTCTTCGGCCTTAGAACTCGCTAAATACGGTAGTGGGTCCAAGGGCGCCATTTGCGCAACAAAAGCGGGAACGTCGGCGGGCTGTTTGCCCAGAAGATACCACTTACTAAAGCTCGGATTGCCGGCCATGAGCACGTACCAGCGCGGGCGCGGATCGATTCCACTAAGAACGGCACCGTACATCGCGCCAAAATCATGTCCCACGTAGGCGATCCGATGGGGCACAATCCCCGGTTGGGTGAGCAAGACATCCAATGCCCGGCGAATATCGATCACTTGGTGAATCGAATTTGCGTAGTCGGTGTCGGTTGAGCGGCCTGTCTCAAACCAGTGCGCTTGAGCCCACATTGCATCAATTGACAGCGCGACATTGCCGCGCTGTGCAACCGTAACCGCATCGCGGTGAAACTCACTCAGATTGGTTGTTTTGGGATCGCCCAGCCAATGAACGAAGAGCACTCCACCACGGTGCATCTTCGCGCGAGGCAAGATGAGCTGGCCGTGAATCGTTCCGCCGCGAGGCGACGGGAACGTAATATCTTCGATCGTCAACACGCCCTCGTGATGGGTGCTGAGGACGCGAATGGCGAGCGGAGCGCTCGCGTCGTACGCAAAGGTTGAAGGCGGTAGCGTGGCGCTTTGCGCGCTCGCGCACTGCGGGCCGTACAATGCGGCAACAGCTACAAGGATAGCAAAGACAGTTCTCAAGTCGGTTATTCCTCTTCTTCAAGCGGGTTCGTACGGGGCCGGTTAAATTCGCTCATTTGTTCGTCATCATTCGAACGATTGCCGCGCGCCCGCTCTTCGTCTTCATGCGGAACGCTCTGCGGTAGGTCTCGCGGGTCGTAGCCATTCATTTCCAGCCAGCCTTTGTTCTTCATAGGATATTCGTGCGAAGAGCCCGATTGTCCAGGGCATGGAAGGTTTGACGGGCGCACTGCTCGCTACTCTCTGGTTCGTCGGCCTGTGGTACGCGGCACCGATCCTTGATCGCAATTCAAACGATCTCTGTGACCGGCTCCGCAACATGATGGTGCTCGGCGTAGCGATCCCGATGGCGCTCGGTCTGGTGGGACTCTTGTATCCATGGGCATGCGTAGCTGCGCTGGCTGCCTGCGCGTGGTTGCGATTCCAGAGTGGCGGCTCGGCGATGGAGGTCGTCGACCGCGTGACCGCCGCCGTTCTTTGCCTCACGCTGGTGTTGATCTGGCCGTATCTCTGCGAACCGCTTTTAGATGGAGACTCCTTACTCTATCATCTCCCGAACGCAGCGGCGTGGGCGCAAAACCATTCGGTGTGGCTCGGCACAACTCATGAGTGGTTTTACCCACCCGCCTCGGAGCTCTTCGCAAGCCCTCTGTTCGCCTTGGGAGCACGCTATGCGCTGCCGCTCTGCGGTGCGGTCCCGGCTCTGCTTCTCACCGCACGCATCACGACTTGGGCGGCGCAGTATGGGCTACCGCGTTACGTGGGCGGCGTTTGCGCACTGGCTTTGCTTGCGACACCAATCGTTGCCTTCGAAACGGGAACACTGCAAAACGATCTTTGGCTGAGCGCCTTTTTTCTGGAAGCGCTGTACTTTGCCCAAACCAAAACGGATTGGAAATCGCTCGCAATGTGCGCACTTACCAAGCCATCTGGCTTTCTGTTTGCGGTCATTGCCATACTGAGCGCTCGCCGCCTACAGCTCATCGCCTTACTCTCGTTTGTGCCACTCGCGATCTGGATCGCGCGCGATGTACTCGTTGCCGGCCATTCAAAAGTGGGGGCGCAAGCAATCGCGGGCGGCTATTGGGCAAGTACGATTGCAGCGAATCTGCCGCACCTGTCAACCGCGCTGATCTCCGGTTTGCACGTCGCCGGCTTTTCGTGCGTGCTCTTCCTATGCTTGCCGATCGTGGGTCTCTTTCTCCGCGCAGTACGGCGCATCGCCGCTGCCGGATGTGCGGCGCTCATCGTGTTTGCGTTCTTGCCAATGAGTTTCGGCGCGGCTAGCAGCGCTTTCTTGAATGCGGGAACCTCACTGCGATTCGCAATTCCGGCGATGTCGGCGGGAACAATCGTTCTCCTCTATCTGGCATCCAAAGCACGCACGGCAGTTTCCATCCTCGCCGGAGGTATCGCGCTTACAGGCGTTGTGCAAGTCTCGCTCGTCTTTGCGAGCGATGGAGTCGCGCTGAACGGTATCTGGATCGCGCTCCTGCTCGCGTCTGCTGCCTGTACCGATCGTACAAGACTTCAAATGATTACGAAACTCGCGATCGTGGTCGTACTGATCACCGGTTCGTGGCTCGCATCCCAGCGGGCACCGGCATTTTATGCCAACTGGATGCGGGCTCTTGACGGCACGCCGACAAAGGCCTTCGCCTGGATTGCCGACCATCGGCCCGCCCGCATTGTTGCCGCTGATTTTCGAACCGGAACGATTTTGATGGCATCGCCCGCAACCCGCGTTCTCGACGTAGACGATCGTGCTGCATGTAAGGCAGCGCATGATACAGGCGCGCTTCTCTTTGCCGGCACGGACCGAGACGTAAGCGAGATCGAACAGCAGCGCCGCTTTACCTTGGTTCGCTCGTGCGGTACGGTGATCTTCCAAGATAAAGCAGCCCTGATCGTTAACCCGCGCTAGTTATTTTCGAAGGTCACTCGGAACAGATACGAACCTGGCACGTGCTCGCAGTCCACTGTTTTCGGTATGTAGGTCGTTCGTTTGGCAGCTTCCACCGCAGCCGCATCTAAAATGCTGCTACCCGAGGATTCGAAGACTTTCGCATCGGTGACAACGCCTCCGGCGGAAAGATCAACCTTCACTTTCACTGAGCCCGCGAGGCCCTGCTCCAGTGCAAGCGCAGGGGTTTCGGGAACGAACTTGTCGCGTGTGGTGGCCTCGACGTACGGCGCAGAACAAGTTGGCTTTGGTGTTTGTGTTGGAGTCGGTGTTGGCGCCGGCGGACCAGGCGAAGCCGCGCCTTTGTCGACGCCGGGCGGCATATCGCCGACATCAGTACCCGGAGCCACTGCGCGACTATCGTCCGTTGATTTCTTGCCGGGCTTTCCTTGATTGGTGAGCGCGACGAGCCGTGGCCGGAAGGCCGTGCTGTGCGGCGCGCGCTTCGGTTGCACGAGCGGTTTGGGCGTTGGTTTCGGAGGGGGTGGTGGCGTCGGCCGCAACGGATCGGTCGAAATAACCTGTGGCGGCTGTTCTTTTTCAGCGTCGACGACCCGCATGTTTCGAACAATCGGCGCCAGCGTAAAGTGCACGATGATGGAGAGCAGAAATGCCCAGTAGATGATCTTCACACGTTTACGTTTCATGCCCGCAAAGCGCATGTTACCGGACATGTGTGACACAAGAAGAACATGTCACAAAAGCAAAGAGAGAGCCGGCCCAAGGCAGAACTCATAAACAGCTGTCCACCGGCAGTGTTTAGAACATATCCCAACGGAACGTATCCATTCTTCTGCAGCGTGCCACGCCCGATGAAGACTTCTGATACCTATACCACTTACTGAAGACTATGGGCTTATCGTGGGCCGCAAATGATCTTACTCATAGTGCATGCGAAACTACGCAAAAGAGTTCGAAGCGAAACGAGTCCGCCATACCAGCGGCGAAAGGTCTACGATGCCATTGCCCATTAAGCAATTCGCAGATGGTTTTCTGCACTACGATAAGGAAGCAACCGCGCGCAACTACGCCAGCCGGCAACGGGGCGGTGCAGACAATTGCGAATGCGTGGTAT
>JALYIF010000196.1 GCA_030775925.1 Vulcanimicrobiota bacterium
ACTGCGCGAGCGGTTTGGAATAACGCGAGTTGCGGACACGACCTACTTGGATCGCACCATGCTGCCCACATATGCGGCAGTCGTCCCAAACTCACCCGATTTGTTGAGTGTCTATAGCGGAAAGGGCACTTCTCCCGAGGCAGCGATGCTCAGTGCGGTCATGGAAGCTGTGGAGCGGCAAGCCGGAGCCGCCCCGCGCCTGCCCATCCACAACCAAACTCTGGCTGCAATCTGCGATGCTCTGCAGATTTCGGAGGGTGCGCTGTTGCCGCACGTGGCTGGAGCGCAAGTGCAATGTGTATCCGGTTTTGATGTGCACACAGGCGACCCGCTCAGCGTTCCAATCGCCATGGTGCAGTGTCCCTGGTCGGGGCAGCGATTCATGCATGGCGGAGTTAGCACAAATGGGTTGGCCTCCGGCAATACGCTCGTGGAGGCAGTCTATCACGCGCTTTGCGAGGTGATCGAACGCCACGTGTGGTCGATGTTTCACACGCGGTCTACGCTGGTTCCAAAGTTTTATGGCGGGCCGGAAGCCGCTGATGTGCCCCTCGCTCCCGAACTGAATTTGCCGGCAGAAAATGCGGTCGTCGATGCGCTGGTTCAACGCGTGCGTGCCGCCGGACTTGAACTGCGTATCTTCTGGTTACAAGAGGGCGAGTTTCCGTACGTGTTTGTCGCCACGGTCAGTGACCGTTTTGATGGTTTGCCGATGACGCATGTGGGAATGGGCTGTTCCCTCTCTCCCGAACACGCGGTGACTCGCGCGGTTACCGAGGCGATTCAAAGCAGGGTCGTCGATATTCAAGGTGCGCGTGAAGACATTTTACGGGCCCATGAAAATCATCCGTTCTACACCGCGCACAGCCGGCGCCGAACGGCCCCGCCGACGAGGCGCTGGTATTTTGATCTCAGCGCAGATTGCGTAGCATTTGCAGAACTCTGGGACCGCTCGAATGAAGACTTGGGTCAAGATGTACGAACGATATTGAACGGTGTACGCAGCATGAACATGGGCCGGATGGCCGTGGTAGACCTTACTCCGGACAACTGCCCGATCTCCGTCGTGCGCGTGATTGCCCCGGGACTCGAAACGACGGCAGTTGACGGAATGATCGGTGCGAGAGCTGCCGCGTTGTTTAATCCATTTGCACTGTGTTAACCGCAGATTGTGCCGGCTCAAGGAATGAACGCTCCCTGACATAACCTTCGAGCTACGGCTTGCTTGCGCGCCGCGGATTCTTTTTCCAGGTCCGAATAGTGAGGTGTCCATGACTCCCGAACAGCACGAAGGCATCGTAGCCGGGTTCTTGCATTTGCTCGACCGTTCCGAATCCGTTCGAAAAAATTGGCTGGATACGATCCAAAAGAATGCTCAAAAGTCTCCGCCTGAGCGGGCCGAGGCCCTGGGCGAACTCGTCAAGGATACGCTGGGTTTGGCTCAGGCTCCCACGGCGCATGACATTCAGAAAATGCTCGAGCATGCGAACTCGGTTTTACAAGATCGGGTTGCTAAAATCAAAGCGCATGGCGATGTGCCTCAAACCGTCGGGAGCATGTTCAACACCAATTAAGAGGCGAAGTACCAGGCGGCAAGCTGCGTGCGCGAAGAGACGCCGATCTTGTTGAAGAGATTTGACATGTGTGCTTCCACCGTGCGCTCGCTCAACACAAGCTGTTCGGCGATTTCTCGATTGGTGTGACCGGCGGCCACAAGCCCGGCAACTTGCCGTTCGCGTGCGGTCGGGCGAGCGGCCGGCCCCGACGCCGCGCCCGCGCGCTTGGTGAGGGCTGGTTGCGCCTCCGGAAGCTCAACAACCCCGAGCGACGCTAAGAATTCCATCGCTCCAACCGCACGACGGCTGGATGATCCGCGTGCGTAGGCAGCAAAAAACGGCGCGCCCAAGCGATCGAATGAGCCTGCCGCTTTGTCCAGTTCGTCGGCCCCTTTGGGATGTCCAACGAGCGTGCGCGCCAGACCAATCGCCAAATCGCGATGTGCTAGGTTCCACGGATTCCGATCGCACCACACATCACGCATTTCTGTGAGGGCATCGAGCTTGCGCCGGTCGCCCAAACGGTGCGCTGCGATGACCAAACTGACCGGCATAAAGAGCGCAAATGGAGAGATCGGTCCTTTGACGATGTGCTCGACGCGTTGCAAGAGCTTGGCGGCCTCCCCCTTGTCCTCGACGGCCAAAAGCGCCGCCCACCAACCGCCCAAAGGAACGGCGGTGTCCTTGACAGAGCCACCGTCAAAGAGACGAATTTCGTTTTGAAATTCCGGGGTGCTCCGAGGTGCGCTCTTGGTCAAGACCGCCATTGCCGCTTCCAGCGCGAGGAGCTGTAAGCCGGAAATCGTTTGCCGTCCGCTGATGGTCGCGGCTGAAATAAAAGAACGCGCGTCATCCCAATCTCCAACAGCAACCAAATTCATGGCGCGGATGGGATCGAGAGGATCGGTCCCGCGAATTTCGGAGCTCGCAACGTTGGTACCAAACTGAAAAAACTCCACAAAGCCGCGGGCGTATTCGGTCGTCATGCGTTGTGCAACCGGAACGGTTGTGGCGAGCATTGCCGCACGTTCGAGCGAGCGCAGCGCGTCTGCGTAGCGGCCCTGGCGTGAATGCAGCAGCGCTTCGCAACCGAGTAAACGTGCGCCGGCGACGGCATTAACCGGCACGTGATCAAATACTTGCGTTTTTAAGTTCGAAAACCGCACTTCATCGCAGCGACATACGTACGAAAATGAGCCGATTGAATGAAGCAAAACGCGGTCAGTTTCTTGGGTAGCCTGCGCGAGATAGTGTTCGTAGGCTTCTTGGCTTGCTTGGACACCTTCGGTGCTTGCCACTGAAGCGACTAAAAGCGAGCCAAGAATTCCCACCGAATCCGGAACCTGTAGCACCGCGGCGTCGCGCAAAGCCCGGCGCAGTAGGCTTGCAGATTCGACGAAGCGAGATTGGTTATCGAGCGCGAGCGCATACTTGCGGTAGAATGCGACGAGTTCGCTCGGGGCGGGGGACCGCAACATGAGTGCGCGTTCGTAGGCATCGGAAGCGGTCAGAAACGCTTGCTGCTGGGTGGCCTCGTCTGCCAATTTGAGAAGATGTTCGTATTCCACCTCAACATCGCTGCACGCCGCGGCTTGCTCGACAATAGCCTCAGATTCGCTAAGCGATGGCTGTTCAATGGATAGCAATGCGCGTAAAATCCGGCGCCGGTACGGAATTTCGATCGGCATTGTCTCGCGGATGCTTTCCACGATGGCTGCGTGGGCAAAGCGCAACGCCTCGCCTTCTTGCAGAAGATAGCGTCCGGAGGCGTGTTCGATATAACTTAGCAGCGCGGATTCATCGAGCCAGAGTTTGGTAAGAACTCGATAGCTAATCGGCTCCGCCATCAATGCGCAAATTTGGAGAAATTCGCGTAGCGACGGCGTCATGGCATCGAGTTGGCGCGCGATGACGATGCGCACGCTGGTTGTAAGTTCGCTGGCGGCGGCGACGGAATTGTCGCGCGCGGCCTGAGCGAGCATTACCAAACCGATCGGATGCCCAACGGACTGACTAACAATGGCCGCGGTCACTTCGGCGGTTGCTCCCGGATAATAGGTGCGCACAACATCGGCCGCTGCAGCTTCCGGCAGTCGTTCGATGCGCAGGGTGAGGGCGAAACCCAACCATGCATCCGGTTCGTTTGTCGACTGCGGCCGCTCGGCTACCAGCAAGACGATCGGGCGGCTTGAGAACGAGCGCAGTGTCTGCTCGATGAGATTGCGGCTCTCACGATCGAGCCACTGTGCATCGTCGATGGTGAGAAGCAGCGGAAAATCCAACGAAACGCCATCGACAAGGCGCAAAAACGCCTCTTCGAAATTGCCGCTTACACCACGCAAAGCCGCGCCCAGCGACTCCGCAGCATAGCGGTCCTGTTCGCTTCCCAACGATTCCATAATCGAGAAGGCCAGACGCTGGGCGCCCGACATTGCTAGTTTGGCTTGAATCTCATGGCACCGTGCAGCGGCACTTAGCCATCCGGCAGTGTGTGCTGCTTGCGCAGCGTGCAGGAGCAGCGCACTCTTTCCGATGCCCGATTGACCCACGACGCGAATTGCCGCAGGCACGCGGTCCTTTTTGGCTTGCGCCAACGAACGCTCGATTTGCGACTGTTCGTACTCGCGCCCAAAGAGCGTGGACTGGGCCGCCGGTTCTACCCCGTGTAGCGCGGCAGAAATTCCGTCAGGCGCTCAAGCGCAAGATCGATATCGTCCAGCGAGGCAGCGTAGCTAAAGCGCAAATACCCGGTGCCGGCCTTTCCGAACGCGGAGCCGCCTAAGCACGCAACTCCGCCTTCGTCTAACATGAACTTGGCCAGCGCTTTATCGTCCTTGGTGATTTTGGAGACGTTGGGGAACGCATAGAAGGCGCCCTCGGGAACGATGCATGAGACGTTCGGGATTTTGTTGAGGCCGCCCACGAGCCGGTCGCGCCGCTCGCGGAACGTGTTGTTCATCCGTTTGACGTCATCGTCCGGGCCGGTCAGCGCAGCGATCCCGGCCATCTGCACGAACGTGGCCACGCATGAGAAGGTATTGTTGTTAAATAGCGTTACGACCGTCGCCAATTTTTCAGGCAGAATTGCATACCCCAAGCGCCAACCGGTCATCGCGTAGGCCTTTGAAAAGCCGTCGACGATAATCGTGCGCTCCTTCATTCCGGGAAGCTCGCTAATCGAAAGAAACTCGCCTTCGTAGAAATTGCGGCTATAGATTTCATCGGACATCACCAGGAAGTCGTGACGATGGGCCAGTTCCGCAATGCGCTCCAAATCGGATCGCAACAGGACGCCGCCCGTCGGGTTGTGCGGCGTGTTGATCACCAAGATTTTGGTTTTGTCCGAGACCTTGGCTTCGAGTTCGTCAAGGTCTAACCGGAAATTTTTGCTCTCCAGGAGTGGAATAGGCGTGACCTTGGCTTGCAGATAGTTTGCGGTCGACGCGTATGCGGGATAGGCGGGGTCGGCGTAGATTAATTCGTCGCCTGGGTTGAGCAGTGCGCTCAACGTGTTCCAAATAATTGGTTTGGCGCCCGGAGCAACTACGATGTTCTCGCGCGTAAACGCGCCCGGCATCTTGCGGAAGTTGCTGGCATAAAGCGCAATCACGTCGCGTAGTTCCGGGATTCCGGCCGAAGGCGTGTAATGCGAGAAATTGTCGCGGATCGCCCGGATGCCGGCTTCCTTTATATGTTCCGGCGTATCGAAATCAGGTTCGCCGATCTCCATATGCACGACTTTACGACCCGTTGCTTCAAGCGCGCGTGCGCGAGCGAGGACTTCAAATGCGCTCTCGCTTCCGAGGCGCGAGACGGCGTCGCAAAGGCGATCGGCGGATGGAGCGATCATGAACGTGGTTACCTTTCAAAACTCGTAGGTGGGCTACTGTTCGTGGCGAAGGCTCCCGGCACTCATTTATGCGCACCCTAACGGAAGTTTTCACGCCGGGAGCACCGACTCTACCAGAGGGTCTTCGAACTCTCGTCGTTTCTCCCGAGCGCGAGCTCGAACCTGGGATGACGGTGCGTGCAAGCTTCACGTTCCGTAACCAGGGCGGCGCGCCCGCGACCGGCGTACGCGTCCGCATGAATATGCCGGATGGCCTGGTGTATCTGGTGGGCACCGGTCATCTAGACGGCGCCGAAATCGACGACGACCAGGGTAATTGTCCGCTCCTCTCGCGCAACGGCGCGCACATCGGTGATGTGGCTCCAGGCGAAGAGCGGCGCATCGAAATCGCCTACAGTGTGGCTGGAGCGATTGAAAATGGGTCGATGGTCGAACTGCAGGCCGCGGTCGCTGCGTTTGAAATAGCACCTGTGGGCAGCAATGTCGTGCGCTTGGTTGTCCGCTCGAACCCCGTTCTCAATAATCAACTTACCAACGCGACGATCGAAGCCCGGCACGATGCGCACCCGGGGGCCGAAGCCGTCATTACCGTGCGCGTGCACAATGCCGGCGAGTCGAGCGCGCATGATGTGGTCGCCGTTGCGCCCGTACCGGCGCATACCACCTACATTCCGAATTCAGCACGCGTCAATGGGCGCGAGATCGAAACCGAAATCCGTTCGCCTTTCGATCGCGCGTACGCGCCAGTTATCGCACGCTCCCTTCCAGCGAGTGCGACCGTTACGCTCACCTATCGCGTGCGCATTGACGAGCCACTCGACGACGGCACGCTTGTCGTCGCTCGCGCGACGATCGCCTCGCAAGAGACCGCGGCATTTGAGCTGGGTGTGGCCTCGCTCACGGTTCAGGCGGCTCCGCGTTTTGACGATGAGCAGACGCAGCTTAGCATTGATCCAAGCACCGATGTCCAGCCCGGTCAACGTGTAACGTTCCGGTTGCAAGCCTGCAACACGGGCACGATGGCCGCGAATCAAGTAAGTGCATCATTCACGTTGCCTGAAGGCTTACTGTTGGTGCGCGGCGCCAGCCGCTTAGACGGCCGTCCGATGCGCGAAAAGAAAAAAGAGAACGGAATATTTGAAATCGGCCGCATTGCAGCGCGGGGTACGATCGAACTGACCGTCGATGCGGTTGTCGCATCGCCCCTTGCAAACGGCACGCTCTTAGATGTTGGCGTGCAGCTCCTCTGGGAGAGCGGCGAACGCGCCTTCCCGCGGACGCTTACGGTTCGTTCGGCACCGTTTCTCGCTCCGCGCCGTAACGGTATCGAACGCATCGGCGGGGATACGGTGCGTCCGGGGAGCGAAGTCGAAGCAACAATCACGCTGACCAACGACGGCAGTGCGGCGGTAACCGATGCGGTACTCGAATTGCACGTTGATCCGGCGCTCGATGATGTAAGCCTTTTAGAGAAAAATACGAAGCTTGCGCTTGAGGACGGGTCAGCGGAGATCGATCGGCTCGAACCCTACACGTCGCGCAAATTCACGGTGCGTGCCCGTTTGCGATCGCCCTACCAAGATCGTGCCGAAATTGCCGTCGGTGCGAGCTTGCACACCCTGGAACTCGGCGAAACGGCGTTGGGCGAAGCGACGTACCGGGTTGATTCGCATCCGGCTTTTTCGGCGCAGCGTTCGACCCTCGGGCTGCTGACCGAAGAAGTATTGCGTCCCAATCAACTTGCCGACGTGTACGTGCGGCTTATTAATGAAGGCACCGACGTTGCCAACGACGTGCGCCTTCGTTTATACATTTCGCCCGAGGCGCGGCTCGAATCAGTCGATGGTGCGACGCGCGACAAGTCTTCACTTCTGTTTGGCGAGATTGCGCCTGGGACGTCGGTTGAAGCGCGATTAGGTTTGCGGCTTTTGCGCAGTTTAGCGCGTGAATATCCCGTTACGATTGACGGTGTTTTGACAGCGAATGCGGTCCTGCCAACACCGCTTGGCCGCCTTACCATTGTCACCACGGCCGAGCCCGATTTTTCCGTGGGTGCGCTGCGTTCGGAGCCCGTGGATGTGGCCGAGGTGGGCGAAACCGTCGAGTATGTATTGCACGTGCGCAACGGTGGTGACGGCCCCGCGCGCCGCGTGCAAGTCAATGTCGACCCGACCGACACGTTGATCTACGTTCCGAATAGTACGACCGTCAATGAAGTCAGTGTGCGTGACGTCGGCGCGCTCTCGCCGCTCTCAAGCGAACGCGGCATCGTGCTCAACGATGTCGATCCCGGCGTGGAGGCAACCATTCGGTGGCGCGATGTCGTGCACAATGGCCTCTCCGCAGGCGAGTCAATCGTGCGCGCCGCGCATGTCCGGTACGATGGGGAACGTCTTGACGACATTCTCTCGGCAGAACTAAAAGTGCGCTCTGCGCCGTCGTTCGCGAATAACATTCCGGGACTTCCATTCGGTTTGGATGGCATGGTTGGGCCGTCGCTTGGGGCGCAGCGTGCGCTGCCGAGCGCGGACGATCGTTATGTGGAGCTTCCAACGCCGACGCCGGTGGCGCGAATCGAATCCCACGAGTCGCAAGTCTTGGATGCGGCCCCATACCTCTCGCTTGAAACCTCTGCGGATCTCGACGAAGCGCAGATGGCCAACCCGGAGAACGGTTCGCTACGTCACGCCATCTCGTTCGATGATTTGCATCCATCTAACAACGGACAGGCGTCACATGCGGGTGAAAAAGTCGCTACTGTCTGCGCGTTCAGTAACGATCAACTTGAAAAAACACTCCGCTTTTTAGAAGAAGCGCAGTTTGGCGGGCTCATCTCCCACCTCTTTGCGATTCGTGCGTTCCTACCGAGTGCGATTGCCGGTACTGGAACGCTCTTAAGCGCTTTAGAAGACGAGCGCGCTGTGCTCCGCGACTCGCTCGATCAACTTTTCATCAAACTGCGGCTTCCCACGTATGTGATCGCGGCCCGTGATATCGAATCGCCGGCAATGCGCTCTTCGCTGGTGGCGCTTCTGGATGCACTCGAACATGGCGATACAAGCCGCGTTCCGGTCCAGCAAGGCTCTTTACGGTTGACGGGAAGCATCGATGCCGGCGGATTGTCAGCGTTACGCAGCCGAACTGCCGGTGCTGCATTGAGCTCGGCAGCCTCGTGGTATGCGCTGGCAAATCTCATCGTGGATTCTTCACCGCCGCTGGGTGC
>JALYIF010000197.1 GCA_030775925.1 Vulcanimicrobiota bacterium
GGGCCGATCTTTGCAAACGTCGTACTTGCTGACGAAATCAACCGTGCACCGGCCAAAGTGCAATCCGCGTTGCTCGAGGCCATGCAGGAGCAGCAGGTCACGATCGGGCCGCAAACCCATCCGCTGCCTTCCCCGTTTATTGTCATGGCGACGATGAACCCGCTCGATGCCGATGGTACCTATGCGCTGCCCCTCGCCCAGATGGACCGCTTTCTACTCAAGGTGAATGTCGACTATCCCTCACGCGATGAAGAGCGAATTATACTGGAACGATTTGCGCTTGAAGAGACGCCGATGGCGCGCGGTGCAGCGACGCTTGCCGATGTGGCCGGTTGGCGAGAAGAGGCCCATGCAATTCATCTCGATGCAAAACTAAAGAACTATATCATCGAACTCGTGGCCGTCACGCGGGATCCAAAGGCCAACGGTATCGCGGTGGATCACCTCATCGATCGCGGAGCGAGTCCACGCGCAACCCTAGCAATTGCCTACATGGCGCGGGCCAAAGCGCTTATGGACGGGCGCGCGTTCGTGCTCCCTGACGACGTGCGTGCGGTTGCGGCACTCGCATTGCGACACCGAATTGCATTTAACTATCGCGTCGTAACAGAAAATGTTGATCCTGAGTCGGTAATCGGCGCGCTGATCGCAGCGGTGCGCGCTCCGTGAATCCGGCACTACGGAACGCCCTCCTGCGCGGGCGCAGACGGCCGAGAAATCTTGGCGCCGGCTCTCCGACCATTTTCCGGGGCGACGGCTATGAGTTTACCGAACTCCGGCAGTATGTCGCAGGCGATGATATCCGCCGGGTTGATTGGGCGGCCACGGCGCGCGCCGGTGCGCTTCAGACGCGTGTCGTGTTGGAAGACGTGGCCCTAACGCTCGGGGCCATCATCGATGACTCGCCGTCGATGAGACTTGGCCGTCGCCGCCCGTTGCTCGCGTCGGCGCATGAAGCCATGCTTGCATGGTACGCAGCTGCCTTTGCCGACGACCGTTGCGCGCGCATCACCGCATCCGGTTTGGTGGCGCCGGTTGGCATGCGCGGATATCGAAGCGCGCTTGTCTGCGCAAACGCTCCAGAATCGGCACAGGCAATGCAACTCCTCAAAGCTTGCGATGTGGCACGGGCCGCACTCCCGCGCGGCGCGGCGCTCCTGGTGGTCAGCGATTTTTTCGATTTAAGCGCCGATTCGGATCGAATGCTTGGCGATCTTTGCGCCCGTTTTGACTGCACGGCCTTACTTGCGCAAGATCCTTGGCGTAACGAACTGCCTCTCGGTGGCTTTGTCGCCTTAGAAGATGCCGAATCCGGCGTGCAGCGCCGGTTCTTTATTGGCCCCAAAGAGCGGCGTCGATACGCAGAAGCGGTAGCAGAGCGCGAAGCCGGGCTCTTGCGGCGTTTCGCAAATGCGGGCTGGCGTACGGGCGTTCTCGACGAAGCCGATGGCACGCACTCCTTGCTTCGCGCATTCGGGCTGCGATGAGCTTTTCAAACCCGGCGATGCTTGCCGTCGCGGCGTTGTTGTGCATTCTGTGCTATTTTGGCTATCGTGCGTTCTCCGGGCGCAAAAGCGCACAAGCGCTCAGATATACGAATGTTGCTTTTTTTGCCGAATCGGTGCCAACGCCGGCGTGGCCCGCACGTGTGCTTCTTACTGGCGTTCTGTTGGCCGCTGCGTTGCTCGGCAGTGCGCTTGCCGGGCCGCATTTTACGGCGCTTGTGCCGGCCAAAGACGGTAGCGTGATATTGTGCATTGATACGTCCGGCTCGATGACCTCTACCGACGTTCTCCCTACGCGTGCCGATGCAGCGAAAGCGGCTGCTCGCCGATTTATTTCCGAATCTCCCATCGGAACCAAGATCGGAATCATCGCTTTTTCAACCGGCGCGGAGGTGGTTGCGCCACTCAGCAGCGACCGGCAGCAAGTACTGGACTCTGTCGATCGCATTCCACGCCCGAACGGCGCAACGGCGATTGGAGACGCGCTGGCGCTCGCCGCGCAGCAGTTGCCGGATAAGGGGCATCGGGTCGTGGTGCTTATTACGGACGGCGTAAACAATCGCGGTGTGGAACCGCTGGAAGTCGCCAAATTCCTTGGTAGCCGCCACGTTCCGTTGTACACCATCGGGATCGGCACCAACGATAGCGGACAATTAATCCCCGGCACGGGCGAAGCGGCGACCATTGATGAAGATGCTCTACGGGGTCTCGCTGATGCAAGTGGCGGTGCCTACGCCAAGGCCTCAGACGCGGGACAGCTGCAAAATGCGCTCGCGCAGCTGGGGCGCACGACGATTTTAGAAAAGAAGAAGATTGATGCATCCTTACCGTTCGCCTTCGGCGGGGGCGTGCTCCTGATGATCACGATGTTGGGCGCGCTCGCCATCGGGAGGTTTCCGTGAGCTTGTTCGATCCATTCCTCGACTCGACGCGGCACGCCATGATGCTGACGCAAGAGATTGTCGGGCGGTATGGCGGTGAATGCGTTGACACCGAACACATCGTGCTCGCGCTCCTTGAGGTCGATGAAAGCGCGCTGTTGCCGCTCTTCGAAGAGCGCGGGTTAACCATCGATGCGTATCGAGAACGATTAGCACGCGAGCCGCACGGAACCCCGACCGAGGTTACCGAGCTTGCGTTTTCTGCCGAAGCGAAAAACCTCTTTAAGCTAGCATTCGCGCGCGCGCAGGAATCTCACAGCAACTTTGTGTCCGACGAACATCTTTTGGCTGCTCTTTCTTCGATGCCGCAGTGCAAGGGTGCTATCTATCTTCTCGGTCTGGGTTTTGATTTAGAGGCGATCCGCGCGCGGATGTCCGAGC
>JALYIF010000198.1 GCA_030775925.1 Vulcanimicrobiota bacterium
TAATGAGATTATTAGAGACGTATCCAACTCCGGGTGGACCGTCGAGCCTTATCGGTCCTTGAATGCGACCCACCAACCAGCCCGTTGTGTTGTCTATTTGCCCAACAAGTTCGCCCGCCGTACGGGAGCGCTCAACTACTCGACAGTGAATCATGCGGCTTTACCTTAGGGGCTCTTTGTTTCTGGCCCTCGACGCCTATGAAGGGGCAAGCCCTCAAAATAGATGATACCTGGGCTGTACCGGCCCGGAAATGGCCTCCATCCATGGGAATGAAAAAAGCCCCGAAACTCAACGTCTACAGGGCTTTCTCAATGGTCGGGCTGACAGGATTTGAACCTGCGACCCCTTGACCCCCAGTCAAGTGCGCTACCAAGCTGCGCTACAGCCCGTTACATTTTTCTTTTACCACCCTTCGACAAGCTCAGGGTGACACTGTTCCGCTCAGGGTGACAATTGTGCCGCTCAGGGTTACGGTGTGTCGGCCTTTCGGTTGGCGACAGGCTGTGGTCATTCCCCTTTGCTATGCGGATTAGCGACCATCACCAGCCATTCGCCTTCGAGATCGCGCGTGCGGCCGGCTTCCCGCCACCCAGTCTTCTGGTAAACGTGCAAGGCAGCCAGGTTCCAAGGTCGCACCTCAAGGCGAACTTCGGGCACGCCGGCGACACGCATGGCTTCCAAGCCGGCCGTGACGAGTTGCTGCGCGATCCCGCGGCCTTGTTGCGATGGTTCGACCGCGACGTTGAGTAATTGTGAGTCGCCGCGTGTTCGAAAACGTTGGCCGCCGCGCAGAAACATCGCTTTGTTTTGCACGATGCGTAGTAGGCTGCGAAAATGGAAGTCGCCGCCGCGTAAGGTGTTCCAAGACCAACGGAAAACGGCACCCGACAGAATCGCGCGCCGCTGAACTTCCTTGAGACTTGGAACGAAGATTGCATATCCCACAAGCTTGCCGTCTTCACGCGCAGCAATGAATCCATGCGCTGCAACGCGGTGTAAGAACTGCCAAACATCCACTAAAGCAGACGGACGAGCACCCTCACGTAAACGCGATTGGTGCTCGTCCGCAAATGCTCGTGAAAAAAGTTCGACGGCCTGTGGAACTTCGTCTCGGTCAACAAGACCGAGGGTTAGCGCTTCTTGCCGCCTTTTTTCGCGGTGCTCTTTTTAGCCGGGCTCTTTTTCGCTGCCGACTTTTTAGCGCCGCCGCTGCTCTTTTTCTTGGATGCTTTCGACGCGGTGCGCGCGCCGCCGACTGCATCTTTCAATGCTTTACCGGCTTGGAATGCGGGCACTTTACGTGCAGCAATCGTGATCTTCTCACCGGTCTTGGGGTTGCGTCCTTCGCGTTTCTTGCGGGCGCGAACAACGAAGCTACCAAACGGCGTCAGTGCGACTTTCTCGCCCTTTTGCAGCGCGCCGGTGATTTCGTCGAGCAACATGTCGACCATTTCACCAACTTGGCGGCGTGACATCTCGTGTTCGTCCGCGAGGGATTCGATTAATTCGGCTTTCGTCAAATGAAATCTCCTTAGCGGCTCAAAAAAATTGGGGGCTAGCCGCCTCGGAAAGGGATATACGCAAGCCGCTTGCACGGTCCTGCAGATGCAGCAAAAATCCTTAAGGCATGCGGGTTTCCGGTGATTTGGAGGAGTTGAGCGCAGCCGCGGCGCGCATTGCCAAAATGTAGGAATCCGGTCCAAATCCTGCGATCGAACCGATACAGACGGGCGCAATAACGCTGGTCCGGCGGAACGTTTCCCGAGCAAAAATATTGGAAAGATGCACTTCGATTACCGGGATGCCTATGGCCGAAACGGCATCCGCGATGGCATACGAATAATGGGTGTACGCGCCCGGGTTGATAATGACGACATCCGCCTGTTGCCGCGCCGCATGGAGCGCGTCGATGATCTCACCCTCGTGATTCGACTGTGAAATATGAACGGTGGCGGAAAGGGTCATGGCAAAAGCTTGAATCTGGACGTTAATCTCCTCAAGCGTGGTGCGGCCATACATCTCGGGTTCGCGAGTGCCTAAGAGATTGAGGTTGGGACCGTGGATAATGGTCAGGCGCATGCAAGGGATGGGACTTCGGGAGGAAATGCGGACGCCCTCGGAAAGTGCGTGCAGCCATGGCCGACCAACTGATTGCTGCATCCGCTCCCGACGCCGGAATTACCATCGTCGCCGGAATAACGACCGAACTTGTCGCGCAAGCGCAGCAACGGCACGGCCTCTCGCCCACCGCAACCGCCGCCGTCGGGCGCTTGATGACCGGCGCGGCCCTCCTTGGGATCGCGCTCAAAGGTCGCGAGCGTATGTCATTGCAGATCGCGGGGGACGGGCCGATCCGGGCGATCGTCGCCGACGTCATGCTCATGCCGAACGGCACCGTCGGCGTGCGGGGCTACGCTAAGAATCCCGAGGCGGACCTTCCGCTCAATGCCTTAGGAAAATTCGATGTCGCGGGAGCCGTTGGCTCGGGATCGCTCCAAGTCACGAAATCTTACGAAATTGGCCAGCCGTATGTGGGTATCGTGCCCCTTGTCTCGGGCGAGATTGGCGAAGACCTTGCCTCCTATCTTGCAAATTCGCAGCAAATCCCAAGCGCTGTGGCCGTTGGGGTGCTCGCAAATCCCAGTGGCGTCATGGCCTCCGGTGGCGTTATTGGGCAAGTGATGCCCGGTGCGAGCGAAAAAGCGGTGGCCTACCTGGAAGAACGAGCGCTGGCCATGCTGCCGGTTAGCCAGCAAGTTGCTGAGGGCGCAAGCGCAAGCGACCTGCTAGCGGCCCTTGCCGGCGATATGGAACTCAAGCATCACCGCACGATTGACGTGGAGTTTGCCTGCCGCTGCACGCGAGAGAAAGTCGAGATTGCGCTCTTGGGCCTTGGGAAAGACGAGTTGCTCAAGATTGCGGCCGAGCAGCCGGAAACGGCGGCCACGTGCGAATTCTGTAAGAAGACCTATACGCTAAGCGCGAGCGATGTGAACGCGCTGGTTCAGCGGCTCGACGAGCGCTGAGGATCGATTCGCTGGCGGAACTCGTCGCGAATTTTGCCGCCCGTGTTCCAATACCACCAACCGCATTCGCACCGCACCGGCCGGCCGTGAGCCTCCGGATATCCGTACACGCGTTTGCAACGCTTGCATGTAAACTCTTTGCCTTCGATCGGCGGCGCCGAGGTGTATGTAACGGCCATCGTTACCTTTCGTTGGGAAGAACGCGAACAAATTTTCGAGAGCCAACCGAGAGCACTGCGGGGACGGTGGCCACCCACGCGGCCTTCGGATCGCTCACGAGTATACCATC
>JALYIF010000199.1 GCA_030775925.1 Vulcanimicrobiota bacterium
GCAGGATGTCGTGCGTAATCTCCAGGAGCCGTTTGAGCGTGGTACCATCGCTCGCGGCGGTCTCATGAACCACAGCCATCCAATATGCTTATCGGCAAAATTCTCCCCGGACGCACAAAAAGCAGGCCGCTGCCTGCTTTTTGCTCTGTCTGGCTGCTTGCGTCGCCTAGCGGACAGCCACCCCGAACGGCTGCGCGAGGCCGGTCCGGTCCCCGGTGCTATCTGAGGAAATGGCCTGGGTGGGAGCCACATTGCCGTTGGCGCTGCTGGGGAATGTGAGAATCGAGCCATTGCTGCTAGCCCCAATTGAGCCATTGGCGACGTAGAGTTTGCCCAGGCTGTCGAGGTACAGTTCGGCTGGCCCATTCAGCAGAGTGGCGCTGCCCCCGATAGTGCTAGTCGGAGCCGTATTCCCCACAGTTCCGGTCTTGAAGATCAGAATGGAGCCTGTGGCGTTGGTGACATCAATGTTGCCGGCGCTATCGATGGCAATGCCCGTTGGCGATGAGAGTGTTGTCGTGGCTCCGCCGATGGTGGCGATGGGCGCGACGTTGCCGTTGGATCCGGCGGCATATTCGGTAACCGTATTGTTGCCCGAGTTTGCTACCCAGATATTGCTTGCGGAATCGAGCGCGATGCCTTGGGGTGTGCTAAGTCCGGTTGCCGCGCCGCTAATCGTAGCGATCGGTGCGCTGACGCCGCTCGCGTTCGCAGCATACACTTGAACGGAGTCCGCGGGCGGGGAGTCCTGTGTAACATAGATTTTGCCGCTGCTATCGACCGCAATCATCTGCGGGGATGTCAACGTGGGGCTTGTAATCGTGGTTGAGAGCGCAGTTGCCGGGCCGGATGCGCCGGCCGTGTATTCGGTGATCGAACCAGCACCGTTGGCTGCGTAGAGAATACCCGTCGGACCGAACGCGAGACCGTTTGGATTATTTGCACCGGTTGCAATAGTTGCAAACGGAAGAACATTTCCACTGGAACTCGCGGGGAAGACCTGGATGGTATTACGATTGGGGCTCGCGGCCTGATGATTACTGACGTAAATGAACGCTGGCGGCGGCGGCGTTGGCGCAGCATTGCTCACACTATAAAGGGCAAAATTGTACGTTGAGCCGCCGGTCATTGCGAACGGCGTCGAACCCGCTGCAAATGTGACGTTCTGGCCGTTCACGGTTGCGGGGCCGGCAAACGGTGCTTGCCACGTTCCCGGAGTCTTCGGATCCAACAGCGCCAAATAAAAATTCACGCTGGTGGTCGAGATGCTCGCGGGCAGTACGAATGCAATCGCCGGGAAACCTGAAAACGTCACGTTCGATGGATCGCTAAACGAGAAATACTGCAGAGGTGTTTTTCCCGCGCCGAGGGCGGGTGCGGTACTTGGTTGCGATGCTAAATACTGGAGCGTAAACTGCGTGCCGCCGCCGGTTGTAGCCGGTCCAAAGGTGATCGTACCCGTGCTCTGCGGTAAGGTCTGGGTGGATCCCGAAGCAGAAACTGAAAAGACAACGCTATTTGAGGGTGTTGCCGTCGCAATTGGGACGGCATTTGACCCGTTGCTGGTGTTGCTGCACGCGGCCATCGCAACGAGGATGCCGACGGCGAGTGCTGCGGTGTGGACGGCGCGGCCGTAACGGAGGTACATAAGCGTGTATTCCTGCTTTCTGCGAGGGGAGAGATTCTCGATAGATGGTGGCTAGCGTTGGTTGGACTTCGGTACGGACAGCCCCTACCCGACGGCTCGATGGAGCAGGCCGCCGCAGTTGGCACACTTGCCGTCAAGCTCCGTGCTGCAGCGTTCGCAATACGTGCAGCCCTTCTCACAGGCATAACGCATGTCGTTCTCGGCAAATCTCGCGCTGCAGCGCTCGCATGTTTCTTTCATGGATGTTCTTTCTTAAGAGGTTATTTAGGGAGATTCCCTAGAGCATGTTCCAGGTCGGCGAGGAGATCGTCTGCGTGCTCGATGCCTACAGATAATCGCAGGAGCGTGGGAGCAATTCCCGCTTCGCGCAGCTGCTGGTCGGTCATGATGCTTGCCCACATCGCGCTTTGATGCACGAGGGTAGACTCCACGCCGCCAAGGCTGGAAGCCCGGGTTATTAAGGAGAGCGAGCGGATGAACGGTTCGACGCGGCTACTTCCGCCGCCCAGTTCGAAGCTGAGCATGCCGCCAAATCCATGCATTTGCGAAGCTGCAAGTGCGTGCTGCGGGTGCGTTACTAGACCGGGATAGTAGACGGCATCGACATCGCTTCGCCCCTGCAGAAACTCGGCGATAATTTGCGCATTATGCACGTGGCGCTCCATGCGCAGCGGCAGTGTGCGCATTCCACGCAGCAACAACCAACTGTCAAAGCCATTGATCGCAAAACCCATTTTCACCATAACTGGCCAAATGCGCTCGGCGAGTTCGTGGCGCGTGGCGAGCGCTCCGGCCGAGAGATCGGAGTGTCCTCCCAAATATTTGGTCGCACTGTGCATGACAATATCGATGCCGAAGTCGATCGGTCTTTGACACAGGGGCGTGGCAAACGTATTGTCGGCAATCGTAAGAATCGAACGCTGTTTGCAGAGCGCGGCAACTGCACGAAGATCGGTAATGGTAAGAAGCGGATTTGATGGGCTTTCCATGACGACAACACGCGTATTTTCTTGGATCGCGCTCGCAAAATGCTCAATGCTGGTCTGATCGACAAACGTGCACGCAATCCCGAGTGGTCCGAGAACGTCCTGGAGCAAATTGTGTGTTCCCGCATACATGGTGCGCTGCGCGATGACGTGGTCGCCATTTTTGCAAAAGCTTAAGATGGCCGCAGTCATGGCCGCCATGCCGGATGGAAAGATCAACGCGTGCTCGGCCCGCTCCAGTCGCGCAATAACAGCGGCCACCTGGGAATGATTCGGGTTTCCGTAGCGAGTGTAAAAATGGTCGGACTGCGGTTCTGACGCGGTGCGCAGAAAGTCCTCGGCGCTTTCGGCGCGAAAGGTTGAGGTTTGATAGATCGGCGGCGAGAGAGCGGTCGAATCGTGGAGTTCACGGTCACCATGGATTGCAACCGTTTCCGGATGAGGAGCGCGTAGACCAAGCATGGGCGCCTCATTCGCCGCAACGGCGCAAAGACCGGCCGGATTTTTTGGCGCCGTTGGCAAAGGAAACGGCATGAACGTCATGAGCTTGCTGCTCGCCGCCTACACCCTGGCATCACCGGTGCCGCTCAAGCATGCAACGCATGTGACTGTACCGTTGCCCGCAGGCGCCACCGCAAAAATTAGCGAGCAAGGCAACAATGTACCCTGTTGGGACAGCCCGGCCGCGCTCAGTGCATTCTTGCTGGCCTATAAAACCGGCGATCAGAGCGCCGTTGCCATGCACGTTGCCAACGATAGCGTCATGCTAGAAGAGGGCGTTAAGGTGAAATCGCTCGGCACGCAAGGGTTACTGGGGCAGATTGTCCGGCTCAAACTCCTCGACGGAGAAAACGCGGGCATCGTTTGCTACGAACCTTCCTCGCTCCAGATCTACACAGGAATCAAGAAGCGACGCTAGCGCCGAATGTTTTTCGCCGCTCCGGCAAGACACGCGCTCTGTTTTTCGATCAGGCGGAGAAGCGTTCGACCAGGGTTCGCTTCAGGATTTTTCCGCTCGGCCCGAGTGGTAAGGCGTCTACAAACTCAATTCGCCGTGGGTACTTGTACCGGGCCAAATGCTGCTTGGACCACTCGATGAGTTCATCCGCTGAGCACGCGACAGTTGCGTTGCGTACGACGATCGCGCAGACTTCTTC
>JALYIF010000200.1 GCA_030775925.1 Vulcanimicrobiota bacterium
GGCGTGCACCGCATACGCAACGGCAGCACTTCCCGGATTCCTTTTGCCCAGAGTGGTAAGGGCATTCACATATTCGTCGAGCTTTGCGATTGTGGCATTGAAATGCATCCGGCGCGTGAGCGTTTCATCGACTGCGGATTTTACGGCCGTATGGACGGCGCGCAAGAGCGCCTTTTCTTCGGGCGTATCGACGCTCGGCAAGCCTTGCAATGAAACCGATGCGGCACGTTCCAGGAACGGTTCGCATGCGCGCCACACGCGATTCACAAAGCGAACGCGTCCGCTGATGCCTTCTTCGGTCCACTCCATGGTGTCTTCGGGCGGCGTTGCGTACAACAGGAATAAGCGCATGGAATCTACGCCTTGCCGTTCAACGGTCTCGTCAATGCCCACGACGTTAGCGCGACTCTTACTCATCTTGTCGCTGTTCTTTAGCACCATGCCTTGGTTGAAAAGTCGCGTGAACGGCTCGTCCACGCCGCCAACCCATCCTTGATCGTGCATGAACTTATAAAAGAACCGGGAGTACAGCAAGTGTAACACCGCGTGCTCGGCTCCGCCGATGTATTGGTCGACTGGCATCCAACGGTCCACTGCTTCGCGCGCGAATGGGCGATCGGTGTTGTGCGGGTCGCAATAGCGCAAATAGTACCAAGATGACTCGAAGAACGTGTCCATCGTGTCGGTTTCCCGGCGCGCCGGCCCGCCACACTTCGGGCACGTCGTATGAGCGAAGCGCTCGTCGCGCGCGAGGGGCGATCCTTCGCCGGTAATTTGCACGTCATGTGGAAGCACGATCGGCAGTTGGTCCTGCGGTACGGCAACCTCGCCGTCTTTTTGGCAGTACACGATCGGGATCGGCGTGCCCCAGTAGCGTTGGCGTGAGATGAGCCAATCGCGCAAGCGGAAATGCACCGTGCGTTCGCCTAAGCCCAGCGACTCGAGTCGCGCGGCGATCGCTTCACGCGCGCGACCACTTTTCATGCCGGTAAAATCATCGCTCGCGATAAGCCAACCGTCGTCGACGTACGGGTGCACGAAGGGCACTTGCACTTCACCGCGGTGTTCCACGATGACTTGCGGGATCGGCAGCTTGTGGTTGCGTGCGAACTCACAGTCTCGCTGATCGTGCGCGGGCACGCCCATGAGCGCGCCGGTTCCGTAATCGGCCAGCACGTAATTGGTCACGAAGATCGGCACTTTTTCATGCGAGAGCGGATTGACGGCATAGGCGCCGGTAAAAACGCCTTGCTTCTCCATCAAACTCGTGCGTTCGAGTTCTGATTTCGATTTCAGACTTTCTGCGAACGCAACGATCTCTTTGCGCCGCTTGGGCGCGAGCTTCATGATCTCTTCAAGCAGCGGATGTTCTGCCGCGATTGCCATAAAGGTGACGCCGAAGAGTGTATCGGGACGGGTTGTGAATACCGATAACCGGCTTTGCGACTGTTCGATCGCAAAAGAACAGGTCACGCCTTCGCTGCGCCCGATCCAGTTGCGTTGCATAAGGCGAATGCGTTCCGGCCATCCGGGAAGCTTATCGAGATCTTGGAGCAGCCGGTCGCCCATTGAGGTAATTTTTAAGAACCATTGGGACAGGTTGCGCCGTTGCACGGCTGAACCGCAACGCCAACAGACGCCGCCTTCGGCTTGCTCGTTTGCAAGCACGGTTTGGTCGGTCGGACACCAATTGACGGGCGCTTCGCGCTTATAGGCTAAGCCTTGCTCGTACAATTGTAAGAACAACCACTGGTTCCAACGATAATAGTCCGCGTTGCAGGTTGCAATTTCGCGGCTCCAATCGTAACTCGTCCCCATGAGCCGGATCTGCCGGTTCATATTGGCAATATTGGACTGCGTCCACTCGGCCGGCGCGATGCCGCGCTGAATGGCGGCGTTTTCTGCGGGCAGTCCAAATGCATCCCAGCCCATTGGATGCAGCACGTTGTACCCTTGCATGCGCATCATCCGCGCGACCACATCGCCCAAGGTATAATTTTTCGCATGACCCACATGGAGATCGCCTGATGGATAC
>JALYIF010000201.1 GCA_030775925.1 Vulcanimicrobiota bacterium
ACTGGGCCCAGCGACAACCGTTTTGAAGAGGAGCACAAGTAGATGAGCGATCCTGTTATTGTAGACCGCGACGGAGGCAGTTCAGTAGCCACGATCGGCATTATCGCCGTAATCGTTATTGCCGCCATCATCGCATTTTTCGTATGGCATAATTCGTCGGCGAACACGACCCCCAACTCGACGACCAATACGACGATCAATAACCCGCCGGCAGCCGGTGGCGGCACGACGGGAACCAGTGGTACGTCGTCCACGACGACTTCCACCAAACCCTAAGAAAAGCGTTTATCGCTTGATGCAAATTGGAGGGGGAGCGGCTGCGGCTGAGCCCCCTTTTTGCTACCGCGAGCAGGCGGGCGTTTACAACTCGCTCGCCCGGGGTAAAATATTCCTGAACAGTCGGAAACTTGAGGAGGAGAGAACATAATGGGCGGACTTTTGTGGACAGTAATCGTGATCTTGTTCGTACTGTGGTTAATCGGATTCGCAGTACACATCGGCGGCGGACTCATTCATCTGTTGCTGGTCGTAGCACTGATACTCTTTGTCGTTAATCTCTTGACGGGACGCGGCGCTCGAGTCTAAGCACGATCCACGTAACCATCAAAGGCGCCTGCCGGCAGAAATGTGGCGGGCGCCTTTCTTTCGAAAATGGAGCTTATGCCAGCAAAGAAAGCTAAAGAGGCCGGCTCGCTTAAGCGCTATGCGGCAAAGCGTAATTTTCAGGACACGCCCGAACCTGCGGGCCGGAAGCTCTCTGGCAAAGTCGCGCAGCTGCGCTTTGTGATTCAAAAACACCGTGCATCGCGCTTACATTATGATTTTCGTTTAGAAGCGGATGGGGTGTTGAAGTCGTGGGCCGTCCCCAAGGGCCCTTCACTCAAGCTGCTTGAGCGACGCCTTGCGATGCATGTTGAAGATCATCCCATGGACTACCGCGATTTTGAAGGCATCATTCCAAAAGGCAACTATGGCGCGGGCGAAGTCATCGTGTGGGATAAAGGCACGTACAAGCTTGCAGAAGGTGACGATCCAGCTTCCGAGATCGGCGCCGGTAAGATTAAATTCATTCTCAATGGCAAAAAAATAAAAGGCGAGTTCACGCTCGTCAAAATTAAAAACAAAACGGACGAGACGGGCGACCCGTGGTTGCTGATTAAAGATCGCGACGAACACGTGAATCCGGACTACGACATCGAGAAGGATGATAAATCCGTCAAGAGCGGTCAAACGGTTAAGGAAATCGCAAAAGATCCGCGCGCGCCGCATTGGGTTTCCGGTCACGAAGAAGCCGCTCCAAAGGTCGCAAAAAGTGCCGCGCCAAAAAAGGCCGCCGCCAAAAAAAGTGCACCTAAGGCGGCAGCAAAAAAAAAAGCCGTAGCTGAAGATCCGTTCCCCAGCGTGCACACGCCCATGTTGGCGACGCTCATCGATGCAGCATTTGATGATGCCGAGTGGCTATTTGAGATCAAGTGGGACGGGTATCGTGCTCTTTGCGAGATTCGCGAGGACGCAAGCATCACGCTTACATCGCGCAATGGCCTGGACTTCTTGCCGCAATTTCCCGAACTTGAAGATCTGGGAGAAGCGTTCTCCGGTGGCAGGATGCTTGTAGACGGCGAAATCGTAAGTTTAGATGAGCGCGGGCGCTCCTCGTTTCAGCGCTTGCAGGGTAGTTTTAACCGGCATCGCCCGAGTTCGCGCGGCGACGCGGCAAACGGGTTTCCACTTACGTTTGTCGCGTTCGATTGTTTGTATGCAAAGGGGCGCGACTTGCGCAAGCTGCCGCTTGAAGAGCGCAAAGAGATTCTAGAGAGCTGTATCTCCGATCCCAAACGCGTGTTGTTCTCCAAGCATATTGAAAAACGAGGCATGGCGCTTTTTGAGCAGGCGCAAACGCAGCAACTTGAGGGAATTATCGGCAAGAAGCGCGACTCGCTGTATGTCGAACGCCGCAGTCGCGATTGGGTGAAGATCAAGGCACAATTGATTCAAGAATGCGTGATCGGCGGATACACGGAACCGCGCGGCAGCCGCAAGGGGTTTGGATCGCTGCTGCTGGGACTGTACGAGGGCAAAAAATTGCATTTTGTCGGCAATGCTGGAACCGGCTTCGATGCCAAAAAACTGGCCGCGATGACCAAACAAATGCAGGCTCTTGAGATCGATCGCTCTCCATTCGCCGAGCCGGTAAAAGCCAATACGCCGGCCCATTTCATTGAACCCAAACTTGTGGCGCAGATTCGGTTTACGGAATGGACGCGCGACGGCGTGATGCGGCACCCAGCATTTTTAGGATTGCGCGCCGATAAGAACCCCAAAGAGTGCGTGCGCGAAAAACCCACCAATACCAAAAAAGTGGTCTAGCGCGCCTCCGAATTGTCATCC
>JALYIF010000202.1 GCA_030775925.1 Vulcanimicrobiota bacterium
GGCTATGCGCCGCGGTGAGACGAATTCTGTAAGGAAGGGGAAGAGGGTAGGGCGTGCGTATCAATGAACCAAACTTGCCGTCTCAGCAACCGACTGCGGATGAAATCGCGGGCATGCAGTGGTGGAACTCGCTAACAGACAACGAGCGCGCCAAAGCGCTTAAGGACGCTGGCTGGAAAGCGGGCGGGTCTTGGACGCCCAGTGCGGCCGATGCATGGGTCACTCATAAGAAACGCTCGGCCTCGAGAGACGCATAGAACGTTGATGAGTTTTTGCATTCCAGGGCACCGCTGAATAATAACGACGGGGTAACCATTGGATAATTTCGTCCCACCGCCTGGATGGCGCGCGTCAACGGATAGCATGTCCGGTTTCGTTGATGTAACCGACTGGTCGGCCACCCCGCTCGGCGCTCGAAACACCTGGTCACCGGCCCTCACGGTCGCTGTTGATATGGTGCTTGCTTCCGCGATTCCGATGGCACTGCGGTGGGGGTCGGAGTTTGTGTTGATTTACAACGATGCGTATCGACCCATTCTGGGAGATAAACATCCTTGGGCGCTCGGGCGCCCCGCGCGCGAAGCCTGGTCCGAAGTGTGGGAACAGATCGCGCCAGCGCACGCGGCGATTCTGAATGGAGAGACTCGCTCGATTGTCGCCGACGACATTCTTCTTCGCATCCAGCGGCATGCATCGGTCTGGGAAGAGGCGCATTTCACCTTAGGTTACAGCGCCATCAAAGATGCGACCGCGCCGAGTGGAGTAGGCGGAGTTCTCGTGACCGCGCTCGATAACACGGAGCGCAAGCGCACTGAGGATGAGCTTCGCGAAAATCGCAGCTTCTTAAACGACATCCTCAAGTCCTCCGGCGAGGCCTTCTACGCATTGGCTCTCGATGGCAGCACCACACTTTGTAACCAGGCGTTTTTACAATTGTTAGGCTTCAATGCGGAAGATGAGGTTGTGGGCCGCAAAATCCACGACCTCATTCATCACACGCATCCGGATGGCTCTAACTATGATAAGGCGGACTGCCCGATTTACATCTGTGCATCGACCGGAAAGGCGGCACATGTAGAGGACGAGTATTTCTATCGATTGAACGGGGAGGCATTTCCGGTTGAATATTGGGTGAGTCCCATCTTTCGTGAGGGGGTTCATCAAGGCGCAATTTGTACCTTTGTCGACGTCACCGCACGTAAGGCGGCTGCGGCGGAGCTCGCTCGAAGCGAGGCGGAATTTCGTACCTTCGCCCAAGCGATGCCGAATCACGTCTGGGCCTCCCCGCCGAACGGCGCCCTCGACTGGTTCAACCAGCGCGTGTACGACTACAGCGGCTTGACGGCCGGGTCCCTCGACGGCACGGGGTGGACGCAAATGGTTCATCCCGAGGATCTGGCACAAGCCGGTGCGCGCTGGGCTGCGTCTCTGGCATCCGGGGAGACCTATCAAACCGAATTTCGCTTGAAGCGTTCCGATGGTTCCTATCGATGGCACTTGGCGCGCGCCATCCCGATCTACGGCGCGGACGGCAAAATATCGCGATGGATCGGGACTAATACTGATATCGAGGATGAGCGACGTGCCTCGCAGGCCTTAGGCACGTTAAACGCAACCCTCGAACAGCGCGTGGCCGAAGAGGCTGCCGAGCGTGACCGCCTTTGGCAAACCTCGCAGGACCTCCTCGTCGTCGTCGATCCAGATGGTACCTTCAAGTCCGCCAATCCTGCCTGGGAAACGGTGTTGGGATGGCAGCCGGAGGAGGTGGTTGGGAAGAATCACTTGGACTTCGTCTACCCCGACGACCGGCTGGGGAGCCAAGGCGCACTCGATGAGGCGTTAGAGACGCCGCTGCCTGCTTTCGAGAATCGTTGCGTACACAAAGATGGCAGCTTTCGGTGGATCTCGTGGATTGCTGCGTCTGACAATGACTTGGTCTATGCCACGGGTCGCAACATCACGGCGGAAAAGGAAGCGAGTACGCAACTTCAGCTTGCGCAAGAGGCTTTGCGGCAAAGTCAAAAAATGGAGGCCGTGGGCCAGCTCACCGGCGGCATCGCCCATGACTTTAATAATATGTTGGCAGTTGTCGTCGGGTCACTCGAATTGCTGGGGCGCAGATTGCCGGGGACCGATATGCGCGCGCAGCGTTACTTGAGTGCCGCGGCCGACGCTGCGCGTCGAGGGTCGATTCTCACCCAACGGCTTCTGGCTTTTTCCCGTCAACAACCCTTGGAACCCGAGGCGGTGGACACCAACAAGCTGGTGGCCGGGATGTCCGATCTGTTGCGCCATTCGATTGGCGTGGATGTGCGGCTGGAGACAGTCCTCGCGGGGGGCTTGTGGCGTACCCATGTCGATCCCAATCAACTAGAAAACGTGATCTTAAATCTTGCGGTCAATGCGCGAGATGCGATGCCGGAAGGGGGACGGGTCACCATCGAAACGCAGAACGCACACCTCGATGAACGCTACGCCGCGGCGCACCCGGGCGTGTCTGCCGGTCAATACGTGCTGATTGCGGTGACCGATACAGGGTCGGGTATGCCGGCGGAGGTTATCGAGAAGGCCTTTGATCCCTTCTTTACGACCAAGCCCGTCGGCAAAGGCACGGGCTTGGGGCTAAGCCAGGTCTATGGCTTCGTCAAACAGTCCGGCGGGCACGTCAAAATTTACTCAGAGTCCGGCCAAGGCACGACCATCAAAATCTACCTGCCGCGTCTGGTCGGCACCGTGCCGGAGGACACTCAAGCGAATTCGGTGCAGAGTCTCCCCCTCGGAGACTCTCAAGAAGTCGTGCTGGTGGTCGAGGATGAACCACACGTGCGGCGCTTCAGTGTCGAAGCGCTGATTGAATTGGGGTATCGGGTGCTAGAAGCGGATGGCGCCAGCACTGCGCTGCAGCTCCTCGATGCGCATCCGGAAATCGTGTTGCTATTTACGGATGTAGTCATGCCGGAGGTCAATGGCGCCAAGCTCGCGGAAGAAGCGCGTCGGCGGCGGCCGCAATTAAAAG
>JALYIF010000203.1 GCA_030775925.1 Vulcanimicrobiota bacterium
GGCATGGAGCGCGAGCGGGTTGCGGGGTCGGGCGGGGTGCCTGCGTGGATTGCGCGGGTGGAAAAGCCGAACTCATGGTCGTGCATGGCATCCGACCCTTCGACACCTCGCGGGTGACACCGCTAGCGCGGCCGCGGGAGTTATGGGTACGGACCGGGTAATTTAGTACGGTCACCTCGACCTCGAAAGGACATACACTTCATGGGCATGACGCTCACGGAAAAGATTCTTGCGCGGCACGCGGGCCTCAAGTCCGTCGAACCCGGCCAGATTATTAACGCAAAAGTCGATCTCGTACTGGCAAATGAACTTTCCGCCGCCGTTGCGATTGCCGGCTTTCGCAGTTTCAAAGGTGCGAGCAAAGTATTCGACCGCCACAAAATTGCGCTGGTAGAAGATCACTTCGTGCCGGCCAAGGATGCGCAGTCTGCCAAACTCGCAAAATTAATGAAAGACTTTGCAGCCGAGCAAGAGATTACCAATTTTTTCGATGTCGGTCGAGGGGGCATCGAGCACGTGGTACTTCCCGAGGAAGGCCTAACGGCGCCGGGTGAGTTAATCGTCGGCGGCGACTCGCACACGTGCACCTACGGAGCTTTTGGGGCGTTTGCAACCGGAATGGGATCCACCGACATTGCCGCGGCATTTGCGCTCGGCGAAGTTTGGCTCAAAGTGCCTGCCACGATCAAAATTATTTATAACGGTAAACTTGGGCCCATGGTGTACGGAAAAGACATCATGCTAAAAACCGTCGGGACGCTTGGAATTGACGGCGCGACCTACCGGGCGATTGAATATCACGGCTCGACCGTGGATGAACTCCCGATTACGGGCCGCATCACGATGGCCAACATGGCCATTGAAGCCGGCGCTAAGAATGGCATCTTTCACGCGGATGAAAAAATTCTCGCGTATGTCAAAGAAAGAACCAACCGCGAATTTATTGTCGAGCACGCAGACGGCGATGCCAAATACGAACGCATTATCGAAATTGATGTTACCGATCTGGAGCCGCAGATCGCCTATCCGCATATGCCGGACAACGTGCGCGGGATTTCGCAGGTGGAGGGTGACATCCAGCTGGATCAAGTCTTCATCGGCTCGTGCACAAACGGATACATCGATGACTTGCGCATCGTGGCGCAAATTTTTGAAGGCAAACGAATTGCCTCAAACTTGCGGGTAATCGTGAACCCCGGTTCACAAAAAGTCTACATGCAAGCGGCAGAAGAAGGCATTCTTAAGACGCTCGTGCAGGCGGGCTGTGTTGTTAATACGCCGGGCTGCGGCGCCTGCTTCGGCGGCCACATGGGAACCCTTGGAGACGGTGAGCGCTGCCTCTCAACGACCAATCGCAACTACGTCGGCCGCATGGGATCTCCCAAGGCCGAGGTCTTCCTCGCATCACCGGCAACGTGCGCGGCATCCGCGCTCGCCGGAAAAATTGTCGACCCGCGCACTTTGTCGCTCGTGGGAGTTTAAAGGAATACTATGGCCACAACATTGCGCGGTGCCGCCCACCGCTACGGTAAAAACGTCGATACCGATGTGATCATCCCCGGGAAATACTGCAGCATCGTTGATATCGTCGAACTCGGCAAGCACGCGCTTGAGGGCATCGATCCAGAGTTCGCCACAAAAGTGAAGCCCGGAGATTTGATCGTAGCTGAAAATAACTTCGGCTGCGGTTCGAGCCGGGAAGTCGCGCCGATCGCTATCAAAGGCGCCGGCGTTGCCGGTGTGATTGCAAGTAGCTTTGCGCGCATCTTTTATCGTAACGCGCTCAACATCGGTTTGCCGATCTTCGAGAGCCCGGATGCGGTAAACGACATCGCGACCGGCGACGAGATTGAGGTCGATCCCACTTCGGGAAAGATTTTCAATCGCACGCGCGGTCGCGAGTATCAAGCTGCAGCGTTCCCGCCGTTTATGCAGTCGCTCATTGAGAGCGGTGGACTGCAATCGTACGTCGAGAAGCGCTTAGCCGAGAAAGTCTAGCTGCTAGGGCGGGCCGCTGCTGCCGCCCCCTCCGCCGAGTCCGCCAAGTCCGCCGGGCACGGGCGAGATGCTGTCGATGAATTTATACTTCGGCCGGTAGGCTGCGGTAAACGCGACGCTCTCACCGCGTTCCAGAAGCAGTCCGACCATATCGGTTGTTCCATCGACCGTGCCGCTCAGCGTCATGGTCGTGCCATCGTCTTTTGTGACCACAAGATGGATGGTTTTTGCATCAATCGATCCGGCAACCGGATACTGATTGTTGTTGTGCTGGTTATCCATAAAGATGCCCGTGATAACCGAGCCCTTTTGGACCAATTTCAAATGCTGGTACACAATCTCACCGGTCAGTCGCTGCACGACCACTTCCCAAACGCCGTCGAGGCCCTTGCGTCCGTCGTCGGGCCCGCCGGAGGGGGCCGGCGACGGCTTGCTCGAGAGCGGGACTTGAACCGTGGCGGGCGATGGTGCCGTGTTGGGTAGCGCCCCGATGGGAGGCGCGGTGGGCATGCCCTTTGAGACGGGTGGCGGCGAAGGCGGAGCCGTAGCGGCGGCCGCACTTCCGAGCGCCCCGGGGGCAGATGCGCCGACGGCTACGGCAAAGGCCGTGACTGCGAGCGTGCTGAGAAGACGTTTCAAAATAGGGACTCCCTTGGATCAAGATGGCGAAGCAAAGTTTACCACACTTGGGTTTACGGCGTCGAAGTCGGGGCCGGAGCCGGGGAGCCTTCGGAGGGGATACGACGAGGCTCGTTCGCCGGTAGCTGAATGCGCCGCCCGAAATGAGCGGGGCCCAGCGCGGTCGTTATCGCCGTAACGTCGGCTGCTAAGGCGGCCATCGCCCCTTGGCCTGGGCAGCTTACGTCACCCGAGGTCCAGCCATGGTAGAGGATAATCGTCCGGCTCCCAAAGGAAGCGCTCTTCATACAGGGCTCGCTACGGCCGCCGCTCGCTTTCGCCTTTTTCAGATCTTTGAAAAATGCGGTCGCCAAGGACGGCGCAATGTTGGCGTCCCGGACTGTGCCCTGCGAGAGCACCTTCGCGCGCCCGTTTGCCCAAACC
>JALYIF010000204.1 GCA_030775925.1 Vulcanimicrobiota bacterium
CCCATCACGTGCGCAACGACCGCCTTCACGTTCAGCGAATCGCTGTCGCCACGTGTGAGGAACCAGCTCAGCCCAAGGTTCGAAACCAGTGCGACGATGGCCACCAGAGTCATGATGCCAGTTTGGACGGGTTGCGGATGGCCTAGGCGCGTGACCGCTTCGTAAATTAGGAACACCACGATGGCAAATAAGGCCGTGGCATTTGCAAGCGCAGCAAGAATAGTTGCGCGGCCGTATCCGAACGTGTGCTGCTCGTCATGCTTTCGTAACGCGACGTGAGCAGCCCACAAGCCAAGTGCAGCCGCACCAACGTCAGTCAACATGTGGGCAGCATCGGTCAGCAATGCAAGGCTATGGGAAGCAAATCCGCCGACAGCCTCGAGCAGCAAGATGCCCAGGGTCACGGCCAGGGCCAGACGCATCTTGCCGAGGTCGTTGGTGTCGTGGCTGTGATTGTGACTCATGCTTGCTTCGTATTGCACGGCATGCATGCAAAAGCACTTCGGAGAGGGAGAGATTCGAACTCTCGGTACGCTATTAACGTACGTCCGCTTTCGAGGCGGATGCCTTCAACCACTCGACCACCTCTCCCCGAAGTGCAGCGCGGATGATTCGAGACACTCCGCAAAATCCTTTGTCTAGCTACGTTTGGCCCTAAAGAAACGTTGCAGCTGAGCCGCAGTTTCCGTCTCCAGCACGCCTGCGGTCACTTCTACCCGATGATTGAGTGCGGGCAGATTGAGTAAGTCCAGGACCGTGCCGGCCGCGCCGCCCTTCGGATCGCTGCACCCGTAGACCACGCGCCGGATTCGCGCCGCAACCATGGCGCCGGCGCACATGACGCAGGGTTCTTTGGTTACATACAGTGTCGCATCACTAAGACGCCACACGCCGAGGCGGCGTGCCGCCTCTTGAAGCGCCAACATTTCGGCGTGTGCCGTAGCGTCCGGGCGTGCTTCTTTTTCGTTCTTGGTTTCAACAATAAGTTCGCCGCATACCAGCACCGCGCCGATCGGCACATCGCCAGCCGCTTGCGCTTCGCCGGCGAGATGCATGGCGCGTACGATATATCGCTCGTCGATTGCGCTTTGCGCTTCCATAGGAGCGATATGCTCAGCGCTCGCGCTCGCCACCTGCGAAGCGGCAGTTAGTGGACAAATTCCACGGAGGAAACGTCACACAAATTTACGTTTCGCTTCTCGCGCTTATCGCCGTCCTTATAGACCGCCTGCACATCGTAGTAGCACAAATCGGAGTCACCGCTGAAGACGATCTTCACCCGTTCGTCCGGCATGAGGACCTGATCCTCGGCCATTACATCCTCGCCCCACTTCTCTTCGCTGATATGAGATACATGAATGTAGTAGATTGGTTCGGTGCCGTGATTCACAACGTAGAAATCGCGCTGATCGGCAGCTCTAATCGCTCCGGCCGTAAGGAGCAGTAAGCAAAAAATCCCAAGGATCGCGAGAGCATTCTTATGCAGCTTGATCTCCATCGGAACCCTCCTGTAAGCTCGGGCCTCTTTTGAGAAGCAAAGAAGCCCCTGCTCCTTAATAATTCGGCTTCAAACAAGCGCGACTTATATCTCTAGCAGCCGCTTTACACCATCAAAACACGACAAACCCACGCTTCTGGCTCCCAGAGCCGGACAGGCAAGCGAAATCTTGCTTACGAACGGGGTCGCAATGAGCCTTCGCACCGTTGTTCTCATCTGCGCCGCCGCGGGCTTGCCCCTGGCATTACTGGCGCTCGCGCTGCCGACTGCGTGGGGATACGGGGGTTATAACTATAACCCAGGCCGGCCCTATGGGACGGTATATTTTTCAGACCCGTCCGGTCCAGCGTACGCAGCGGGGCTGCGCGTGGGGCAGCGCGTTTTGAGTAACAAGGGCGATGCGTACGTTCAGGAGGATGCAGGCCCGGTCGGAACGGTCGTTAGCGAACACGTCGTTGCACCAAACGGCGGCGTGCGGGTCATCAGTTTTGCGTTCGTTCCGTTCACCGGAGCGCTTGGTGTACAGCAGCAGATCAATAAGATCCTCAATGCGCTAACTGCATTCGGTGCGTTTATCGTAACCATTCTGGTACTACTGCGCGCACGCAATCAGCGGACCGGTTTGCGCGCTGCCTTAGTGCTGTTCTTTTCCGGGGCCGCCGCGCTCTCGTTAAGCGGCGCGCTCGTCAGCGGCAATGCTTGGTGCGCAGTGATTTTGGGCAGAGCTCTACCGTTTCCGCTCACTGCAGCCGCATATTGGTCGACCATGTCGCTGCTAGCGATCTACCCGCCCAATAGGATGAAGTTCCGGGCGGCGATTTCGTGGTTCGGTCCCGCGCAATTTGTTCTGGCTCTCATGGGATTCTA
>JALYIF010000205.1 GCA_030775925.1 Vulcanimicrobiota bacterium
CCCCTGGGACCCCGGGTCGCGATCGTTCGTGCAAGTTATCCGTGCCGTCCAGGCGAGCGGATGGAGACGTGTCCCGATTACGCCTGCGTGCAAAATTTGGATGTTCCGCGCGTGCTCGCCACACTCGATGGACTCTTGCGCCGTGGCGGCGAAGGGGATTAGTCTATGCAAGCCACGATTCAGCTCTGCACGTATAACCGCTCGCACCTTTTGGGACGCGTGCTCGAGGCCTGTTTCGAACAGAGCGCGCCCAGCGGAAGTTATGAGGTCGTACTCGTTAACGACGGTTCCAGCGACGGCACGCCCGAAGTAATTGCGCAGGCCCAATCGCGCGCAACCGCTCCTTTTACGGTGATCAATCAAGCCAATGCTGGTTTGGCGCGCGGGCGCAACGCGGGCATAGAAGCAGCCAAAGGCGAGCGCATCATCTTTATCGATGACGACGTTTTGCCGACTCCGCATTTTGTTGCCGGGCACTTAGCAACCCATGCGAAGCACCCAGCCGACGTCATTCGCGGAGCCGTCATCAATACAGAGACCTTTGATGACTTGCCGCCGCCCATCTATTCGCTCAAACATTACAGCGGGAATTTTTTTTGGACGAGCAATGTGTCCGTCCCGCTCGCCACGATTCGCGATATCGGCGGCTTCAATACCACATTCTCGGAATATGGTTGGGAAGACATCGACGTCGGTTTGCGCTTGCGCGCGCGCGGCCTACAGTCTATCCTCAACCCTCAAGCGCTTGCATTTCACTACAAACCGCGTCCGCGTACGGGGAATGTTGAAGGCATGATCCGGCAGGCGCGCGCGCAAGCGCGAACGGCGGTGCAACTTGCGCAACTGCACCCGCAATGGCGATCGTACCTTGCAACCGGAAACACGGCGGCACAGCGGCTGATCCACAAATGGATTCACGGCATCGGCGCGAGCAAGCACTTTACCGCCATGCTGGGTGATCTCGGAGACGATCGACCCTTAGGTGGCACCCAGTTGTGGGCTGCGCGCCGGCTCGTTGCCGACGCATATTTTGAAGAACTTGAGCGCGCGCGTGCGCATCCTCCTTAGCCGTACGGATCGCGTTGGGGATCTGGTCCTCTCCACCCCCGCCATTGCCACGGTGCGCAAATCATTTCCTGACGCACACATTACTATGGTCTGCAGTGCCTACAATAGCGTCGTCATGGAGCGCAACACCGATGTCGATGTGACGGTACCGATTCCTAGCAATGGCACTGCGGCTGCTCTGGGCGCAAGCTATGTGGGTAAAATCGATCTTGCGATCGCACTGGCACCGCGTAGGGAAGACTTCAGCTTGCTGCGTGCCACGCGTGCTCCACGTCGGATCGGCTATACCTACGTGCGCCGGTATCTCTCTCGCCTGAGCGCCCCATTCTATTTGACGGACTTGAGCATCTCCGAAGCGGATCCGGAATTGAGCGAGCGCGATCCAGCGCGCATCGTGCTGCACGAGGTCGATCAACTGCTCGCATTAGTTGCAAGTGCGGGGGCTCGGAGCCGCAGCACGGCGCTGCGGATCGACGTGGTCGATGCGGACCGCGAGGCAGTCGCGTATTTACCGCCTAGTCCAATCGTCGTGCACTTAGGACTGCGCTGGTTTGGAACGGGAAGTACGTTTCAAAACACATTGGCACTTATCGCCGACCTTCGCACGTTTGGAGCACCTATTGTTGTCACGTATGGTTTGGAATGCCAAGATCAGGCCGCGGCGATCGCTGACTCGGGCCTGGCTGACGCAGTGGTCGGTGGCTTAAGCTTTCATCGCTGGGCAGCGGCCTTCGAGCGTGCGCGTTGCGTCATTACCGTGGACACTGGTGCGACTCATGTCGCAAGTGCCATGCGCAGGCCGACCGTGGTAGCCTTCGAACATCGGTACTTTCGGCTGAGCTCGCAAGAATGGGCACCCTATGGCGTACCGTACGGTGTCGTTCGCAAGCCTGCTGACGAAAACGAGACGTCGCTCGCGGCGCTACGCCGCGATATTATCTCTGCCGTTGCACCACTGATACACGAACATACATGACTGAAATTTCTGTCGTTATACCGACCTACAACCGGCTTTTTGAACTGCAGCAGACGATCCCGTCCTTGCTCGCGCAAGATTTGCCGCGCGATGTCTACGAGATCATCGTCGCAGACTCGCAGTCGTCTGATGGCACCGCTGAGTATTTGAGCGGTCTCGCCGCCGACGGCGCGCGCGTGAGGCACTTACCCGGTGCCTATACCGGCCGCGCGGCAGCGCGCAATGCAGGTATTGCAGCGGCAACGGGAGGCGTTATTCTCTTTAACGATTCCGACATTATCGCCTCACCGGATCTGCTCAGCGTGCATTTGCAACGCCATCGCGCCGAAGCCCACATTGCCGTCGTCGGCCTGGAAGTCCAAGTTACATCGCTTGAAGAGTATGCGGCCAAGCGCGACGATGCCGGTCTGCGTAATCCATTGCATGCACCGACGCGCAAGCGCCTTCCGTGGCTCTATTTCCTTACGGGTAATGCATCGGTCCGGCGCGACGACCTGCTGCGCGTCGGCTCGTTTGATGAAGCCTTCACCGGCTACGGACATGAGGATTTGGAACTTGGTTACCGCATCGAGCAGGCCGGCATCCCGATTTACTATGAACCGCGCGCGGTCAATTATCATTTGCAGTACGTTCCTCATGAAGACCAAGTCGAAAAAATGAAACTGGCAGGGCGTTCGACGGTGCGTTTCTATCGCAAACATCCACATTTTAAAGTGATGGCCAATTTGGGCATGACACCGGTCTCTCTTGGATTACACGCGGCGCTTAGCAAAATGCCGTGGGTGCTCGGATATTTTGACCACCGTGCAGACGAGTCGGCCTTTGCCCGCAACCTTATCCAACAATACTATTATGTGTCCGGTATTAAATCGGCACTATGGGAGAATGAAGATCGCCGTGGAAAAAACGCAGACTAAGCGCACGTGTGGTGCGATTCGCGCAAGCGATGAGGGCACTAGCGTCGAGCTCAATGGCTGGGTCAACCGCCGTCGCGATCATGGCGGGTTAATTTTTGTTGATGTGCGCGATCATGCCGGGATTACACAAATTGTTTTTGATCCGCAGTTGGCAAGTTTCTCGCAGGCGGAAACGCTCCGGCACGAGGATGTAATTCGGATTGCCGGCACGGTGCGCCGCCGTCCTGCCGGCACGGAGAATTCCAAACTGCAGACGGGTGAGGTAGAAGTTGCGGTAGACGAATTGCTCATTCACAGCCGCGCACTTGTACCGCCGTTCCCGGTGTCTTCCGACGATGATGTTGACGAAAACTTGCGCATGGAGTACCGGTATCTGGATTTGCGCCGTCCACGCTTGCAGCGTAACATCCGCGTTCGCCACCGCATCGTCAAAGCGATGCGTGATTTCTTCGATCGCCACGAGTTCGTTGAGATCGAAACGCCGATGCTCATAAAATCCACACCGGAAGGTGCGCGCGATTATTTGGTTCCCAGCCGCCTCCATCATGGAACGTTTTATGCGCTGCCGCAATCACCCCAACTGCTGAAGCAAATTTTAATGATTGCGGGATTCGGGCGTTATATGCAAATCGCGCGCTGCATGCGGGACGAGGATCTGCGCGCGGACCGGCAACCGGAGTTTACGCAAGTCGACGTCGAGATGTCGTTTGCAACGCAGGAAGATGTGCTCGAACTTATGGAGTCGTGCATGGTCGCGGTGTGGAAAGAGGCGCTCGGGGTCGATTTGCCCCAGCCCTTCCCGCGCTTTAAACACGCAGAAGTCATGCAACGCTTCGGAACCGACAAGCCGGATTTGCGTTTCGGACTCGAGCTCAGAGATGTCTCCGATGTCTTCAGTACTTCAGAGTTCAAACTGTTTAGAGACGCAGCTGACGATCCGAAACAAGCGATCGTTGGGTTACGTTATCCGGGCGGCGCGGCGCTTTCCCGGCGCGACTTTGATGGGTTAACGGAGCTTGCCAAGCAGCACGGCGCTAAGGGCTTAGTGTATATTGCACTCGCGCCTGAGGGCATCAAGAGTCCCATTGCCAAATTCCTTGACGAAACGACGCCGCGCACCATTGCAAAAATCTTGAATGCCGAGTCAGGTGACGCCATGCTGCTCTTTGCCGACGAGCGCTCCGCGGCGCTTACGCTGGCGGGCAAGATGCGTAACGAAATCGGCGACCGTTGCAAACTGCGCGATCCGCAAGCATTTGCATTTGCATGGGTGACCGACTTTCCGCTCTTCGAACGCGATGAAGAGAGCGGGACGCCGGCTCCCGCCCATCACCCGTTTACGGCACCCAACGACGATCAATGGGATCTGCTGGAGAGCGATCCGTTTGCGATGCGCGCGCAGCACTACGACATGGTGCTCAATGGTTTTGAGTTGGGGAGTGGTTCGATTCGTATCCATAAAGCAGAGTTTCAGCGCAAGATTTTTAGCATGCTGGGAATGGACGCGACGCAGATTGAGGACCGGTTTGGATTCTTTGTGCGAGCGCTCGACTATGGGGCACCGCCGCATGGCGGTATGGCGCTCGGCATCGATCGTATCGTCATGCTGGCGGTCGGCGAAACCAACATTCGCGATGTCATTGCGTTTCCCAAGAATCAAATGGCGCGCGACGTGATGATGGATGCGCCCACGCCCGTCCCCGCACGGCTACTGCGTGATCTGGCGCTGGAAAGCAAGGCGCCTAAACCCGTAGTGCCACCGGGCGAAGCACCGTCAGCGTGAATTCCAGCCGCTCGCACACGATTCGTTGGGGAGACCCCACAGCCGGCCCCAAGGCGGCGCGGAACATGACCGGCATTGAATACTTGCGCGCGATGAAGGACGGAACCGTGCCCGGTCCGCCGATCGCTTCGCTGATGGACCTGCGGTTTGAAGCGATCGAGCCGGGCCATCTGGTTTTCACCGGACGGCCTTTCGAATTTCATTTCAATCCCATGGGCCAGGTGCACGGCGGCTTTGCCAGTACGCTCCTCGATTCGGCACTCGGGTGCGTCACGATGACGCTGCTGCCCAAGGGGATGATTTTCACAACACTCGATTTGCACGTCAACTTCGTGCGGCCACTTACGTTAGAAGTGGGCGAACTGCGGTGCATTGGCGATGTTGTGCACGGAGGCAGGCGCGTGGTCACGTCCTTCGGCCGAATCGAAGATCGGGGCGGAAAGCTGTACGCGCACGCGAACTCGACCTGTATGGTGATTCCGTGGCCGGAATGATGAGACTCTGCCTCCTGATCGCTTGCTTGCTGGCGATCTGCACGGGCGCTGCGCAGTCCAAGACGCGGGCCTGCCAAGCAATCAACTATACCGTTTCCAAAGTGTATCCAGGTATGGGGCACGTGCGCGTCACCTACCGGATCTTCTTTGCCACCAACAACGCGGTCCAAATGTATTCGTTGGTACGTAGTTCGCACAATCAAGAAGTGGACCACACGGCCTTGTTGCAGTTGCAAAAAATCTACGGCTTGGAGTTTGTCAATGCTCCGCCGCTGCGGATTGTCAGTTACAAAAAGAAATCAGGCGATCTCTCGGTGCCCGACCGAGCGGTTGATTCGTGCGGACGCATGACCTATTTCCACTAAACGGAACCAGTGCCGAGCCGCCACCGTTGTTCAGTGTAGCTGTCTTTTTAACGGAGAAACATTCATGAAAATACGACTCGGTAGCGCGGCTCTCGCCGCGATGTTCGGCTTGATCGCCCCAATTGTAGTATCGGCTGCGACGCTTTCCCTTCCGACGGGGTCGGAAATGAGCGTCACCATCGATCAAACGCTCGATAGCCACTCAGCGCAAGCCGGCGACAAATTTACGGCGCATGTTGTGCCGCCGTATCCCTTCGGTAACAATGCGTTAAACGGCGCGGTCGTCACGGGCGAGATCGTCTCGGTGCAGCACGCCGGACAGGGGACCAAGCCCGCAATCGCAATCAAATTTGATTACATTCGCCTGGCCGATGGCTCAAGCGCCCCGATGGACGCCGATGTAACTCAAGCGCAGCCCAAAACCAAAGTGAAAGACGGCGCGCGCGTGGCTGAATATACGATCGGCGGACTGCTGGTTGGTAATGCCATCGCAAAAACAATCTTCCACGCCAAGGGGGGCGGTATTGCCGGCGCGGCCGGTGGCTTCTTGCTCGGCAACAACTACAAAGCGGACATCCAGTTTCCGCAAGGCTCAGCGATGACGGTCAAGATGAACCACACCTTATCCATTCGTCGCCAAGCACAAAAGCGCACGAAGCACTAACTCGGCAGCAACAAAACGGGAGCGCAGGAATGCGCTCTCTTTTTATTTTAGCAGCGCATTCGTGCGCGTGAAAATTGCATCGAACATGGGGCGGGTCAACTTGCCGGTGTTGGTATTTTGGCGGCTCGGGTGATATGACGATATCAGCGTGAGTGTCCTCGATGCGCCCACGGCGTTCGCTTCTAAACCGTGGCCGAATGCGGGGCGCAATGGATCGAGCTGGTATGCTCGATCGGCCAGCAACGCCAGGCTCGTTTTAAAAGCAATCGAACCGAAGGCGATGATGACGCGCAGCTTTTTAAGCGCTTCGAACTCTTCGACTAAATATGAAAAGCAATTTCGCAATTCTTGCGGCGTTGGTTTGTTTTGGGGCGGTGCGCAGCGGGCTGCTGCAGAGATTAAACAATTTTTCAAGAGCATTCCGTCATCCCGACTGACGGCAGTTGCCTGGGTCGCAAAGCCCGCACGATGCAAGGCGGGAAATAGGAAATCCCCGGAAGCATCGCCGGTAAACATCCGGCCGGTGCGGTTGGAGCCATGTGCGCCGGGCGCTAAGCCCACGATGAGCACCTGCGCCTCGGGATCGCCAAATGCAGGCACGGGTCTGCCCCAATACGTCCAGTTCAGATAGGCACGTTTCTTTTCGACGGCCACTTGCGCGCAGTAGACTCGCAACTCCGGACAACGCGTACACACGATTACGCGCGCATTAATTGATTCAATACTCATGCGAGGCCAGGGAAGCCCATCTTTGCCAGTGCTGCGTACGCGACAATCCCAACCGACGTCGAGAGATTCAGGCTGCGTACGGTGTGTTCGCGCATAGGGATTCGCAGCGCGTGACCGGCATATGCGGCGAGAATCTCTTTGGGCAATCCGGCCGTCTCGCGTCCGAAGACAAGCATATCGCCGCGCTGGAAGTCTGCCTGGGTGTATGGTACGTTGGCATGTGTGGAGAGAAACCACCGGCGGTTATGCTGCGTCGCTGTAAGAAAAGCGTCGAATGATGGGTGCACGATCACGTTCAGACTCTCCCAGTAATCCAGGCCCGCGCGTTTGAGTTCGCGATCGTCGATGCGAAATCCGAGCGGCTCCACGAGATGCAACGCGGCGCCCGTTGCGGCGCACAGTCGCGCAACGTTTCCCGTGTTCGGTGGAATCTGAGGCTCGACAAGCACAATGTGCAAAGGCGCGTGCTCGACTGCGTGCAGGTCGCCGATGCGTTCGGCGGGCTGCGCAACGTTGGGTTTGCTCATGCGTTGATGAGCGTCTCCACATCGATATCGGGGCGCGCCACGATGAATGCCACGCCCTTATTGCGCAGCCATACTCGTTCCAGCGCCTCGCGCGGATACACCATGCGAACGCCTTTGGCGGCCGGATCGTTGACGATACAATCGCCCGAACTTGTGAACCCACGCAACACCACTAAATGTCCGTCCGAATGTACGAGGGGCGCTCCGGGAAGCTCGTCCCCGCCCCAGCTATAACTCAGACCAAGTGGGATGCCGTGAGCCAAGAATGTGGCGGCGTGGTCGAGATTTCGCAAGTATGCGACCACTCCGGACAGGCCAAGCGCTCCGCTTAGGGCTACATTGAACGCCCAATTACCCGTGCCGTTGTACGCCGAATCAAAAACGCTCTGCGCCGTGCGTTCGACTCCCGCGTCGCTGCCGTAAAAGGTATGCAACATGCAGAGCGTCGCAGCGCTGCACCAGCCGCGCTCTCCGTCGACGACATACTGCGAACGTGTTGGGACCGGCAACTCAAGGGCCTCGCGCGTATACGTGTTCGACGGTATCGTGGACGTAGGCGTTGCGAGCGCCAAAAGATCGAACGCCACGGCTTCGGCGCGAACTTCAATGCCGTCAAAGGGTTGCGATGCGGTAATAACGTCGGTTTCAATAACGACGTCTTTGTCTTTGGCACTAAAGGAATGACGCCCGGTCGAGGTCCACTTTGCGTGCGGCAGCCACGGGCTGTCCGGCTGATGAGCGCGCAAAATGCGAACGAACAGTTCGCCGGTGGAACTCTTGGTGTTCCAACTAACGACCGCTTCCCGCGAGGGCTCGCAAAACAGTCTTTCGCTGCTGAGGACGGACCGGCGGATGCTTACCGGAATCTCAGATCTCCCACTGCCATGAATTCCAATTGTTTGCGATAAACGGAGCGGGCTTGTAATTTTTAAGGTCGCTGTTCCACGCATTGTATTGATTGGACCAGTAGGCAAAAACGGCTGGGACCAGCGCGTGGAGGCGCTCTTCTTCTTGTTGGTAGAGCGCCTTGCGCTGCGCGCGATCGTAGGTAAGGACGGCCGCATGCGAGAGACGGTTAATCTCCGGATCGTTGAGCCAATTCGTGTTCGTCCCGTGCGGTGGGATAAACTTGCCGCTCCAACTGCCTTCGTTGTCCGGATCAGCGCCATTGGTGTCGATGGACCATTCTAGATCGTACTTACCGGTGTATAAGGGCCCATTTTGGGCGAACATGGTGCTGCTAATATAGTTCTTAATTTCCACATCAATGCCGGCCGCTTTAAGATCTTGCTGAATTTGCACTTCTGTTTGCTCGTTGGCATGCGCCGCTGTGGT
>JALYIF010000206.1 GCA_030775925.1 Vulcanimicrobiota bacterium
CATCACGGGCATGCGATTGTGTGATCGCGAAACGGTTGTATTGGCCTGGGTTGTGATAATGACGGCATGCCGCTTCTCCGCCTGCTCGTCGTACAACCCCGCAAAGGCGAACGGCTGTCCGTCGCGATGGCGAAAGTAGCGTGGGTAGCGCTTTCCAGCGCGCGTCTCCCATTCGAAGAATCCATCTGCCAGAATTAAACAACGGCGACTTTCAAACAAACTCGCATACATGGATCGTTCCCTAAGCGTTTCGGCCTTCGCGTTAACCAAGAGCTTCGGCGGCGCACCGTTCCTTTGAAAGGCTTGTAGCCCCCACTGCACCTCTTGGATGATCTGCGGCTCGTCGTTGCAAATGGCTACGATCGGCTGGGTCGGCGCGATGTTGTAGCGGGGCAATACTATCCGATTACGTGCTTTGGCCCGGAAGATGCGCTCGAGTACTTCCAGACGTTGCGTTAGTGAAAATCGGCCGCACATGTTGGCTTAGTCCGCAACTTTGAGGTCGCGCAGGTGGCGGTCCGCTTCGACAATGGATTCAAGAATGCGTGAGTAGTCTCGACTCTCGAGCAATAAGGCAAGTGCGCTGCACAGGACCTTACGACGGAGCGCGCTTCGCGTCGTTTTAAAGAAGCGCGTAGAATCGCTGAGGCGATACATGGTAAAACCACGGCAGAAATTTAGGCGCGCTTCGTTCAGCGAATAGTCGCCGTTTGCGCCGCCAAAGACTTGATCGGCTCCGGGCTCTTCCTGGCCGTCATCTTCCCAATTGCAAATGGGGCAGATGTCGTAACTATTGGCGACCAGGAGTGTGGGATAACCGCAGCAAGGGCACGTGAGAATTCCGTTCCAACCGGCCGCGATGGCAAGCCGGCTAAAATCTGTGTCTTGTACGAGATACTCAAACTGCTTGCGGCGCTCCAGCAGTTGGCTCAGGCATTCCTGATCAGTCTTCATTGCTGAATATCGCGTACAATGGCCCAACAGCGACGTCCTGCTCGTCTGGAAGCGCGGCCGCCAGCACCTCGGGCAGGTCGCCGGCGACGATGCCGCGCGAACGCTCCTGCGTGCAATAGGCACCCGCAAGGCCGTGCCAGTACGCGCCCGCGCGGGCTGCATCCACCGGCGCTAAGCCCTGGGAGAGCAACGTTGCAATGATTCCCGTAAGGACATCCCCCGTGCCGGCCGTCGAGAGCGCGGAAGTCCCGGTGGTGTTCATGTGCACGGTCTTTCCATCATCGATCAACGTGGTGCGCCCTTTGAGTAGGGTCGTGCAATGCGTACGCTCCACAAATTCACGCAAGCGAGCAACACGCTCGCCGGGCGCGACGCTTCCCTTCCCGCTCAAGCGCGCGAACTCGCTGCTGTGCGGCGTAACAAGCGCGCGCGGAGTAGCGAGCAAGTCCAGATGTTTCGCAAAATGGAAGAGTGCACTTGCATCGGCTACAAACGGCAGTTCCGTTGCCCGCAGAAACGCGCGAATGATTTCACCTGTTCGCTCATCGAGGCCAAGGCCGGGCCCGATGCCGATTGCCGAACAGTGGCGCGCTGTGTCGAGCAATTGCTCGACGATTGCCGCAACGGAACTTTCGTCGGGGAGTTCGGTGACGACTTGTTCCACCAAATGCGTCCGCAAGAGTGGTGCCACTTGCGCGGGCGCCGCCACCGTCACGTATCCCGCTCCGGCACGAGCGGCGGCCCGTGCGCATAAAATCGCAGCACCCGGAAATTGCCTGGAACCCGCGATAATGAAAGGTGCACCCGAGGAACGCTTGTCGCCCGAAGCGGATCGTCGCGGTAAGAGTGCCAGAAAGCTTGCGTCATCCAAAGCCGTATAGGCTGGCGCTGTTTGTTGCTCGTCTTCCCCGATGCCGATATCGGCAACAAAGAGCGAACCGACCGCCGAGCGCGCGGGTTCCAAAAGCAGTCCCGGTTTGAGTGCGCCGAGCGCGATCGTGGCTGTGGCCGAAACGGCGGTTTGGCTCAGCATTCCCGAGAGCGCATCGACCCCGCTTGGAATATCGACCGCAAGCACCGGCTTCCCGCTTTGATTCATCGCTCGAATTGTCGATGCGTATGGTTCGCTGATTGGGAGCCGCACGCCCGTTCCAAACAGCGCATCAAGCACGATGGTAGCGCCTTCGATTGCCTTGCAAGCTGCGTCGAAATTTTCTGGAAATGGGCGGCATTGTACGCCGGCGGCGTGTGCGCGCAATTCTGCATCGCGGCGCCCAGAAGTCTTCGACGCGCGATCGTCTGCGTACACCGTGCAATCGGCGGTGTGGTCTCGCTCTCGCAATGTTGCACATGCGGCAAACGCATCGCCACCGTTATTCCCCGGTCCGGCGAAGGCTACAACGGTCTCGCCTGCAAGCAGGGTTGCAATGCAATCGCCTGCGTTGCGCATGAGTTGCGTCTCACCGACGAGCGCGACGGCAGCCGCGTCAGCGCAACGCATCTCTTCCGGCGTGAGAACCTGGGTCACTCGCGCTCCAGAATGACCACGGCAGCGGCCATGGTGGCGGTATGTGTGATGGTCACATGAAGCGAGCTGACCCCACGCAATGCGAGCAGGTCGTGGGCTTTTCCAAAGAGTTTGATAATGGGCTTTCCGCTGGCTTCATGCGAAACGCCGATTTGCCGCCACGGGATGGCGTGGCCAAACGCTTTGCGCGTTGCTTCCTTTGCTGCAAAGAATCCGGCAAAGCGCTCTGCCCGGTTGCGCTTGCGCAGCGCATAGGCAACTTCTTCGGCCGTATAAACTTTTGCACCAAACCACGCCAGTTTCGCCTCGTCGAAATGGTAGCGGGCGACCTCGGCAAGATCTAGACCCATTCCAATGATCATCTTGTGCATAAGAAGATTCGGGAGTCCGACAAGTTTTCCGTTCGCCGGCAGCGAAACAACTCTGCCGATGGAGCTTAACGCGTGAGTCGCATCCGCATCGTTCCCGTAAACGCAATTGATCCGGCGTTCCTAGATCGGCTGGCACGCTGTTTAGAAGAACGGTTTCTATACGCAATTGATGCCGAGCGCGCGCTCGCGGTTCCACGTAGCGCAGTCAATAGTCAACGCGGTCAAATGTTCTTAAGCACGCTTACGTCCAAAATTGTGCGGGCCCACCCCAGCCAAGACGGCCTGCTCCTGGCGATTACCGAGTTCGATCTCTATAAGACCGGTCATCGCTTTCTCTTTGGGGACGCCGACGAGCAGCAACGCCTGGCGGTCGTATCGCTCCATCGCCTCAGAGCAGAGTTCTATGGGGAAGATGCCGACGAGAATCTACTCTTCCAGCGCACCCTCAAGGAGTGCGTCCACGAGCTTGGCCATGCCATCGGCCTGAAGCACTGCTACAACGCTCGCTGCGCCATGTATTATTCGAATTCCATCTTCGAGAGCGACAATAAGATGCCGCATTTTTGCGATACGTGTGACAAGCGCAGCCGCGCCCGTCACTAGGAATGGGCGGGAAGCGCTTGCGGTTACGGGCAAAAAGCTAAAATCTGCCACGGTTTTTGCCGTAGACCCTACAAGGGGGCATCCGGAGAGCTCGAAGCGTAGGGGCTCTCTTTGCTGCCCGGCGGGTGCTTCACTTGGGTACGAGTTTGCATTGTAATAAAGGAACGTGGGCGTGATCGGAGCGCGACTAGCAGGCTGGCGGATACGATTAGGCGTCGCGCCGCGCTTGGCTGTCATTGCAGCCTTCGCCCTGCTTGCCTACCTCTTGGCACATTGGGCCCATCCGGGAGCGCTTACACCGGCAATTAATGTCATGCTCGTCGCCCTCACCGTACTGTGCTCGGGCATGGTCGGCTTTCCGTTTGGCGCGGCGGCTGCAATCTTGCTGGCCTCAGCCGCCTACGCAGGCCGGTCCGCCGTTGGCGACTCCACCGCACTCTCAACCGCGATCGCGCTCGGGGTTACGGGCCTCCTTCTAAGCCTCATCTTTCAGCCCGGGACCGCAGGAAGCGAATCGTATGAGGCAAGCACGGACTCCGGCCAGCGGGCGTTCGGTTCAAATAGTCGTGTTGCTCTGCCGCGGGGTGAGAGCTTTGGCAATATTCAGACCGGCATCTCGATGCTGGCTTCGGGCATCCGTGAAGTCTCTCAGGGCGACTTCACCAAAAATCTCGCGGTTGCGGACGGGTCGCTTTCCGAGCTGGCCATCGCTTTAAACAAGCTTATTTTCGGAATGCGCGAGTTCTTAAGTCAGTTGCATGACAATGCGCGCCGGTTAGGCATTTCGGGTGAAGAACTCGGCAATACCGCTGCAACGGCGCTTGCCGTAATCGAAGGCGCATCTGTTGCGCAAGGCCAACTCGACGAGGGTATTCGCGAACAGTCAAACATCGTCGAAACCGCCACGCGTAAAGTGCAAGCGCTTACCGAGACCATCAATTCGATCGCCGCTTCCGCCGAGCAGCAAACGCGCAGCTTGGATGAAACGGCTCTCGCGGTCACCAACATGGCGACCTCAATTGAAGAAGTGACCGCACAAGTCGATTCGCTTTCGACTATCTCGGTCGAGACCTCGAAGACGGCGGAGCGTGGCGGCACCGCCATTCATACGATTGTCGACGAGATGGCCACCATCCGCACGACCATCGGCGAGCTTGCCGGCGATATTACGCAGCTGGGCAGTAACTCAGAACAGATCGGCGACATCGTTAAGGTCATCGATCGGATTGCCGAACAAACGAATTTGCTTGCGCTCAACGCCGCGATTGAGGCAGCTCGCGCCGGCGAACACGGGCGCGGCTTCGCCGTCGTTGCCACCGAAATCCGCAAACTCGCCGATGGCAGCGTGCAAGCGACTAAGGAAATTGCGAGCCACATTGGATCTACCCAGTCGGTCATCTCCGAGGTCATCTCGGCGATGCAGCGCTTGACCGAGCGCGTCGAAGACAGCGCGTCGAGTACGAATTCTGCGTCGAGCGCTTTGCGCGATATTGTCTCGGCGGTGCTCACCTCGACCAACCAAATCACGGAGATTTCGTCGGTTACGCGCTCCATGAGTTCGAACTCTTACCAAGTGATCCGGTCGATTGAAGAGATCACAAAGTCCGTTGCGATGAATTTACAAGCCACGCAGCAGATGGCCTCACACTCGGGCGAGGTCAATTCCGCGTTCCAAAATATCGCTAGCATCTCGCAACAGAACGCGTCCTCGGTGGAAGTGTTGACCTACGTGAACGCTGAGGTTACCTCGGCTGCCCAAAGTATTGTTGGGTCGGTCGATCAAATGAATTCCTATGCTGGTGAAATCGATCACCATCTCGAGCAATACAAAGTGAATGAATCCGGCCAGGAGGAAGTGACTGTATGAAGATGAGCCTGCGAGTTCGGCTGCTTGGAACGATTATTGGTGCCATGCTGCTGTTCTTTCTCATAAGTGTGCTCGCAGCACGCTTCACGCTGGCACGTGATCTTAACGAACTCGGGCAAGGGGAAGTCACCAACGGTTCGCAGGCCTTCGGCGGCTACTGGGATTCACATAAGGATCAAATCCGGCTGCTCATTTCGCAGGATGCGGTCTCCGATGCTCTGCGCAGAAGCCTGTCGACACACAATAGCAAAGCGCTTCAAGATCAGCTTTCAAATATCGCGCGCACATCTGGCCTTTCGTTCCTAACCGTAACGGATACCAAGGGCAATGTGATGGCCCGCGCAAACGGCGATCAAAAAGGCTCACTTGCCGGTGACAAATATGTGCAGCGCGCACTGACCGGCGAAACAATTGCGACAGCGGCCTTGTTGCCGCCGGCAATTCTGGCGGGCGAGGGCCTTGCACCGCAGGCTAGCTCCGATGTCAAAGGTCCCGATGGAAAGGTTGCCCATCGCACAGCAGCCGGCTTAGCCATCGTTTCTGCGGCGCCCATGAGTGACCAAAACGAACGGACCATCGGCGCGATCTACGGCGGCGTCCTGATGAACCACTTCTACGATATTGTGGATCAAAGTTCTCACGCACTCGGCGGAAAATCGGCATTGCTCGACGATGATGCAATCGTTGCCAGTACTATCACGCAGGCCGACGGAACGCGCGTCGTCGATCAGCAAGTTCCCCAATTCAACGAGACCGTGAAGGGCAATCACTCCTACACCGGCACAGACCAAGAAGGCGGCACGGAGTACCTTGCTCGGATTGACCCGATCGTCAGCGATCAAAATCAAGTCATCGGAGCACGCTGGTACGGTGTGCCAATGTCGCAATTTGACGACATCAAAAACAATACCACGCGCACGTTGATTCTCTGGGGTATCGTTGCGATGCTCATCGCGCTTGCGCTTGCGATACCGATCGTCGAGCGCTTATCGCGCTCCATTGCCAGACGAAGCTCGCAGGTCAGTGCCGCGGCAAAAGAACTCGGTGTTGCAATTGTTGGTAGCGAAGTTTCGGGCGACCACGTGGCGCAGACCAAAGCCACCGTGGAGCGTTCAGGTCAGTTGATATCGGAGCTTACCCCCGGCGATACCTTAGCGGCCAAGAAACAGCAACTCTCCGACATGAATCAAGAGATCTACGGCGACATCATCGTCATCGACACGCTGGCTCAAGAAATGAGCGGACGCATGCAGCAGGCAGTCTCGCGCGTCGCCGAACTTAAGGACGTGGCCGGAGGACTCAATAAACTCGTAACGGGCTCAGCGGAAAATTAGGACCGTTAATGGCAGACGTCATACTGTTCTTTGCGTCGAACACCGATACGATGCTGGCAACCAAAGCGCTCAAAGACTCGGGCGTTGCGGCCAAGATGATCCCGAAACCGGCGAGCGTAACCTCGACTGCTAACTTGTGCCTGAGTGTGGACGGCGGGGTTGAATCCCAAGCCGTGCAGGCGCTTAGTAGCGCCGGCGTGGCTTTGGGCGGCGTCGTAAAGTAGAGTAAGCACGCCTTCTCTGCATACTTGTGGTGCTTGGTGGGTAACCATGCATTGTGAAAAAGAAGCGGCTCCACTCTCCTAACGCGGTTCGTTACGCCACAATCGCTGTCATCATTACCGGGGTTCTGGCCTGCGGGCTCGGTGTTCGCGATTCATTGAGTTTTGGGCAACTTCAGATGTCGGTGTTTTTAGGCGCGATCTTAATCGTGGGCGGCGCAGCAGTGCTCGCTCTCACGTACAAGCAGAATTTAAAACCGCAAGGCAAGAGTTAGCTCCGAACGACGCGCGCGTCCGCCATACGAATTTCGCGAATGTGATCGTTGACGTTAACGATGAGTTCGCCGTGGTGGCCCAGGCGAATCGCCTTGCCTTCAATGGCTTGCGTTTCGCCGTCCACCAGTAAGTGATATGGCGTATCTTTCAATTGCGCCGCCTCTTCCCAACGATGCGCCACGAGGTGCGGGTGATCTAGCAGCTTGAGCGAGCTGTCGTAATGTTGAAGGATCGTGCTGAGCAGTTCGACCCGGTCTACGTCGGACACGTCGGAGATAAATGCCGGCGGCGGGTCAACTTCTTGATAAGCCGGATCGTCGGTACGCTTCACATTGATGCCGACCCCGCAGGCCACCCATGCCCGCGCGCCTTGTCCCCGCGATACGCAGAGGATCCCTGCGACCTTACGGCCGTCGAGTAATAGGTCATTGGGCCATTGCAGGGTGGTCTGAATCTTGTGAAATTTCAGAGCGCTATGAATGGCCATGCCGATCCAGAACGGCGCTGCCCAGAGTTCTGCGGGCTCGAACGTGACAGGCAGAATCGTCGTAAACAATAGCGAGGTTGCCATCGGTGCAATCCACGCGCGCCCTTTGCGGCCCACACCCTTGGTTTGGAAATTTGTGGCAATCGTCAAACCCGACGCCTGCGAGTGCCCAAGGAACTTGACCGCATCGTCGTTCGTGCTCTCGGTGATCGGCACAAACTGAATGTGCTGAAACACGGTACCGAATAAAGCGTTGCGCGCCTTGGTGAACGGGTCCGATAGGTTTTCCAGAAAGGTCCCCTTTCTCGCGGCGAGAAGCGCCTTCAACGTGTTCTTTCCGAAACACGTAGTTATTCTTTGTTTCGAAGGGCCCGACCCGTATTCGCAGGTCGGCGGACTTGGCGTTCGCGTTACCGAGTTGGCCGAAGCGCTCACCCAAAGCGGCGTCTCTACGGAGTTGATATTCATTGGCGACCCGTCCCTGCCGCAAGCAAGCATAACGACGGGCGGCGTACACCTGCGGCGCGCATTACAAGATCTTTCTAAAGACTATCCCGACGGCGTTTATGACGGAGAATACAACAAAATCGATGCGTTTGCGCGCGACGTGCCGCAGATCGTGATTGATGAACATATTGCGCCGGCTGCCTCGCGCGGGGAGCAGGTGCTGGTGCTGGTCGAGGAGTGGCAGACCGTTAAAGCCACCATTGAATTGGATCGCAAATTGCGCGAGCGCCACTTGCGCTCTTCGGCTGTCATCTTATGGAATGCCAATAATACCTATGGCTTCGACAGTGTGGACTGGGTTGCGCTCCAAGGGGCCGCGACCATTACGACCATTAGCAAGTTTATGAAATTTGAGATGCGCGCGCGCGGCGTGAATGCGCTGGTCATTCCCAATGGCATCCCAATCCGGTTGCTTGATGGGCCGCCCGCCGATCAAGTGAAACGGTTTCGCGAAGCGATCTCCGGCGATCCGTTCTTGGTCAAAGTCGGACGCTTCGATCCGGACAAGCGATGGTTCCAAGCTATCGATGCAATCCACGAACTTCGCAAGCGCGGAAGTAAGCCACGCCTAGTGATACGTGGCGGAAGTGAATCGCACGGGCGCGAGGTGCTTTTGCGGGCCAAGAGTGTGGGATTGCAGGTTGATGAATTTGCGCTTAGCGTGCAAGAACCGAACTTTTTTAGCGACCTTGCAAAGACGCGAGGTGACGTCGTTGTTCTTACAGCCCCACTTCCGCAGCCCGTGCTCTTCGCGCTCTATGCCGCTGCCGACGCAGTCCTAGCCAATAGCGGTAAGGAGCCCTTCGGTCTTGTGGGCCTGGAAGTTATGGCGGCTGGCGGGCTGCCCGTGTGCGGGGCCACAGGCGAAGAATATGCCGAACCATTTGTGAATGCGATCGTCTGCGATACGGACGATGGCCTCGAACTTGCGACTTATATCGAGTCTACGCTCGCTGACCCGCGCGAGGTCCATCTCATGCACGCTGCGGCGCAAGCGACCGCGAAGCGCTATACGTGGCCGACCGTTTTGAACGTCCTTGCGCGGAAGCTAGAATTTATTGCTGCCCGGACCGCAGAGGCAAACGGGCAGTAGCACGCCAATCCTCCGTCCCCTATGGCTATTGAACGTACCCTCATTCTCTGTAAGCCGGACGCCGTTTCGCGCGGCCTCTCGGGCGAAATTATCCGCCGCATCGAACAGCGCGGCTATCTCTTGATTGCAATGAAACTCATGCAACTCGACGGCGAGCGCGCCCGCAAGCATTATGCCGAGCATGACGGCAAACCGTTTTTTGCCGGCCTGGTCGACTTTATCACCAGCGGGCCGATCGTTGCGATGGCCGTTGAAGGCGACGGCGCAATCGACGGGATGCGGCAACTTATCGGTGCGACCAATCCTTTAAGTGCCGCACCGGGTTCCATTCGCGCCGACTTTGCGCAGAACATCGGTCGCAATATGGTTCATGGTAGCGACTCGCACGAGAGTGCCGAGCGCGAACTGAAGATTTTCTTCAACGAAAACGAGTTCGTGTCGCGCAAACATGATATGCAGCGCTGGCTGGTCGAGAAGTAAATGTCACTCGAATCGTTGCGCGGCGGTGGCCGTCCGTTAATCGAAGGTGTCCACGCTCGTGAGGTGTTAGACTCGCGCGGCAATCCGACGGTTGCGGTGGCGGTTGCCACGACTTTTGGAACGGTTGAAGAAGCCATCGTACCATCGGGTGCATCAACGGGAAAACATGAAGCCGTTGAGCTACGCGATAACGATCCCAAACGGTACAACGGAAAAGGCGTCCTCAAAGCGGTCGCCGCCGTCAACGATATCTTGGGCCCCGCACTTGAAGGCCTTGACGTCACCGCGCAACGTGAAATTGATATGCGCTTGATCGAGCTGGGCGGCTCGCCCAACAAATCGAAATGTGGCGCCAATGCGTTACTGGGCGTATCGCTTGCTGCAGCCCGTGCAGCCGCAGTAAGCTTGAATATTCCTCTGTTTCGCTATCTCGGTGGCCCCTCGGCGTGCGAACTGCCTGTTCCCATGATGAATGTCATCAATGGCGGCAAGCACGCAGAA